>JAMBLH010000348.1 GCA_023336875.1 Actinomycetes bacterium | reverse complement strand
GTACTGACGGGACATCTGGCGTGGGTGCATCATGAGTCAAACCCCTGCAGGTTCAGATCAGTTCCCGATTACGAATCCGAATTGTCCACGGTTGTTGTGGTCTCTTCAGGAGGAGGCGCCGTGGTTGTTGTCTCTTCATGATGCGGTGCCGTGGTTGTCGTGGTCACAGGCGTCTTTGGCTTCGGCGCCCTGTAGTTCCACGTCCACGATTGTGTTGTCACGTCGCCGTTTGCGTGCTCCATCACACGTGTGACCGTGTTGCCTGAACGTTCGGACGTGCAGGTTCTGCCGCCATTGTTGCCATAGAGCGTCACCGTTATCGATCCGCCGGTGTATTCGGTGTGTATATATACGATGGCATCGGAGTCGTTCCGGAAGACCACATCCGGGGCAGGGAAACCGAGAGTCGCTTCGCGCACATAGGGATAACGGCTGAAATACAGACTGTGCGGCTGGTGGAACACATCTTCATAGCACCCGAAGAACACTGCGTTGTAGAACGTGGTGGCGAACTGACTCGTTCCACCACCGATGTTGACCTTGCTGTCGCAACACTTGACTTCGCCGCTGATGATCGCGCCCGCCCGGACGTAACCTTCCTCGAGCGTGCGCTCGCCGGCGCGGTCATTAACCGAGAATTCGTCGCCTGGCATCACGATCGCACCGTTGATCTCGTCGGCGAGAAGCTGGATGTTCGTGACCCTGTTCGCACAGCATGGGTGGACGGTGGTAAACGTTGAGACCTCACCAAGCGGTCCCATGGCTTCGGCCATCTCTGTGGTGAATTCGGCCCTGGCTCCATCTATCATCGGCATGAGGGCTCGACCTTTTCCGAGCGCAGCCGCCGCGACCACCTCAGGAACACGTTCCAGGTCGACGACCCTCCCGACCTCGGACGGCACGATTATGAGTTCTCTTGTCTCCTCGTCGAATGTGAATGTTGCCTCGACCGGAGGTACCACGAACGCTTCAGCCGAACGGGAAGCGATTTCTCGCAGCGTGGTGGCGTCGAGTGATACCACAAGCGCAGCAGGTGAGTTGCGAACGATCTCACTTCGGAAGGCCGTGGCAAGGCCCGCAGTCGTGAACAGCATTGGCCCCGGTCTATCGGGTAAGGAGAGCAGCACCGGTGTTCCGATCAACTCTTCGGCGAGACGCACCGCGTCGTCGACATCCTGGCGCGTGATCTCAGGCTCGAGCGCGACGAGAGGGAGAACCACCGCTACTCGATCAGGCCGTCCGATCTGGTCCTCGATGAGAGATATCGCTGCGGGGACGTCGATACGGAGTCCGGCTCTGGGATACTCGGCCGTGGCTGTCCCGTTGGCGATCTTGACATCACCCTGATATGCGGGAGTATCGAGAACGGTCTCGGTCCAATCATCGAGAATCACGCCGAGCGCCTTCTCATCGATGGATGATGGAATCTCTACGTCAACAGCAGATGCGAAGGTACCGAACCACCGCCCGATGTTCGCCGCGAGCCCATCGGCTCTGCGAACTGCCATCGCATGGGACACGACGGCATCCTCATCTATCGAGAACCCTGCTCCGGATGGCTCAAGCACGAGTTCGGTTCCCTCGACGTACACGATGACGGGTTCGTCTTTGAGAGCTGCTTCGTAGTCTGCGATGAGCGCGGCCGCCTGCGTTCGTCCCATCCGTGAGAGATCCATTCCTGCGGCGCTTACACCTCGAGAGACTCTGTCATCGCCAAGAACTTCGTCGCTCGCATAGCCGGCCGCGACAAACGCGACAAGCAGCACCGGAAGTGCGATGGCCGCAGCAATGATGTAGCGGCGCATGATCCTCCCTGGCACCGATGGGAGGCGGATTGTAAGGCGCCATCGAGGAAACGTACCTATATATCGATCTGTTCAGGCCGCTAGGTGTATTTCTCGTCGGTGATCAGCTCCCAGAACTCGATCTCGGACTCAATCGCGATCTCTCGCAGCTGTGACGCAAGATCTTGGATGCCTTCGACACGTGTTCGATCGTCTCGGTAGGGCGTCCGAAGTGACTTGTCCGTCCATTCCATCACCACGAGGTTTCGCTCCCCAGGTGTGGTGCCGCTGTTGAAGTAGACCCTGGACTCTGAACGCGTTCCTGCCTTCTCGTAGGCCTTTCCGATCTGGTCGATCAGCGTCGCGGCCTTTCGGGCTTCACCCGGTTTCACGCTGTAGATTCTTCGGACGAGATACATGTCTTCCCTTCGACTCGTGGTGTTTGACGCTACCGGAATGTACGGGCCAAGCGAGACTGCGCACGACGGATCTGTGAAAATCACCGACTCTCGCGCATCTAGACTCCAGCAAATAAACGCGAAACTTATCCCGGAGGCGAATTGTGTCGAGGGAACATCCAAAGTACCCGGGCGTCCGCATCACGACCAACGGCAATCAGCTTGTGTCGTATCACACGGAGGCTCGCATCACCCAGGGTGGAGTGTTCTACCCGATAACGCCGTCCACGGAGATGGGTGAGAACTATCAGTTGTCCTATGCAGAGGGCGTGCTGGATGTGTTCGGGAACACGAAGATTGCCATCGAGACCGAAGGTGAACACTCTGCCCAGGGTGGAGCCATTGCTCTCTCCATGTCGGGCCATCGCGTTGTCAATTTCACCTCAGGGCAGGGTGTCGTCTACGGACTCGAGCAGTACTACCACGCGCCTGGGAAGCTCTCGACGATGGTGCTCGAGGTTGCCGCTCGCGCCCTAACAAGGCACGCGCTCAACGTCCACTGTGGCCATGACGACGTATATGCAGCTCTCGATGCCGGCTGGATCATGCTCTTTGCAAAGGACAGCCAGCAGGCGGCCGACCAGGCCCTCATAGCGCGCAAGGTGGCCGAACTCGCCCTCAACCCTGCCATCAACATACAGGACGGGTTTCTCACGTCCCATCTCGAACGGACCTTCTTCAAGCACGAGTCTGACTTGCTCCGCGAATTCCTTGGGGCCCATGACGAGATGATCGATACACCAACACCTGCCCAGATTGAGCTCTTCGGCCCTACGCGTCGGCGTGTACCAGTGATGATGGATCTCAAGAATCCAATGCTCCTCGGCCCTGTTGAGAATCAGGAGCACTACATGAACGGTGTGATCGCCAGAAGAAACAACTTCACCGAGGAGATCCTGCCGATGCTCGAAGCTGCCTACGAGGAGTTCGCTGAACTCACCGGCAGGGACTACGGACTGGTGAGTCAATATCGCAACGACGACGCGGATGTCACATTCGTATCGTTTGGGTCCGCAGCCGAGAACATTGAGGCCGCGGTGGACTTCCTGCGTGAGCACGACGGTGCAAGAGTCGGGTCCGTGCACATCAACGTGGTCCGACCCCTTCCAGAGGCCGCGATTGTCAAGGCGCTTGCGGGCAAGAGCAAGATCATCGTTCTGGAGAGGGCCGATGACGGCCTCTCAGGTGACAACCAGATCACGCGTGAGATTCGAGCGGTCATGTCGAAGGCGTACGAGATCCACAGCCTTGGGTACCCGTCAGACATCCCCGGTGTGAGCTACGAGGACATGCCAGAGGTTCTGTCCGGTTCCTATGGTCTTGGTTCCCGCGATTTCCGCCCAGAGGACATCATCGGGGCGTACGAGTATTCAATTGGCCAGATCGCTCGCCAGGATGGCAAGACGATCGAGGACGGTGCGACTTACTTCACGCTCGGAATCATCCACCCATACGCTGTTGTGTCCGAGCGCAAACCGTCACTCCTTCCAGATGGCTCGATCGCGGTCCGGTTCCACTCCATTGGTGGGTGGGGCATGATCACGACGGGCAAGAACCTCTCGGAGGTCATCGGGGCGATCGGTGATGATCTCTCCAAGGCTCAGCACGAGATCGATGAGTTCGGTCGTCCGAAGGAGATCATCCATGTCTCCGCCAACCCTAAGTACGGGTCGGAGAAGAAGGGCGCCCCAACTCAGTACTTCCTGGTCGCGGCGCCCGAGCGGATTCGCGTCAACTGTGACCTCCACCATGTCGACGTCGTCCTCTGCCCCGATCCGAAGATCTTCACCCATACGAACCCCCTCATGGGCATGAATCCGGGCGGAACGTTCGTCTGGGAATCCGATGAAGATCCGGTAATGGTGTGGGAACGGATTCCGCGCGAATACCGCCAAGAGGTGATCGACAAGAAGATCCGGATCTTCACAATCCCCGGATTCAGGATCGCTCGCGAAGCCACCGATCGCCCCGAACTCCAACTTCGCATGCAGGGCAACGCGTTCCTCGGCGCCTTCTTCGGCGTTTCGGGGATGCTTGACGAATACGGAGTAACAGAGGAGCGGTACCACGAGATCGTCCTTGCCCAGTATGAGAAGAAGTTCGGCCGGTTCGGCGACGCAGTTGTGGCCTCGAACATGCTCGTAATGGATCAGGGTCAGAGCCTACTTACTGAGATTCAGCACGGCGATGTCGATGCGCCTGACCGGTCCAGCATGCGTCTTCCCTCCCTCGAGAGTTGCGGGACGTGTGCCGTTGAGGTGCCACTGGCCGAGCCGCCCGCCGCCCAGGAGGTGCGGATACCGCTGACAATGCTCTCAACATTCAACAAGGAATTCAAGGCAGGACTCGGCTATAACCAGCCAGCTACGCCCCTGGCGTCGGTCTCCATGATGGCCGCAGGAACTGGCCGCGGCGTGTCCAAGTACGTATCGAGGCGTGACACCCCCGTCTGGATCGCCGAGAACTGCACCGGATGTATGGACTGCATAATCGCCTGCCCTGACACTGCTATGCCCAACGTTGCCCAGGATCTCGATGTCGTTCTCAGGACAGCTGCTGAGGGCTACATCCTCGACGAGACAGAGCGAGCGAACATGGTCGCGGAACTCCCC
>JAMBLH010000347.1 GCA_023336875.1 Actinomycetes bacterium | reverse complement strand
TTCTGCCAGAGCACGAGCTTGGGGTTGCGCGCTCTGACCTCATTGACGTTCTCAGCAACGATGTCGAGCGCCTCGTCCCACGAAGCCCTACGCCATTCGCCCGTGATACCCTTGCCGTTGGTGCGAATGAGGGGCCACTTGACTCTGTTGGGGTCGTAGACGGCTTGGATCTGTGCCTGGCCCTTCGGGCACAACGTGCCCACATTGCGAGGATTCGTCGGATTGCCTTCGAATTTCACAACACGACCGTCGATACGGCGTGCGATCATCCCGCAGTCCTGCTTACCGATCCAACACGTTGTCGCGATGAAGTCCTCGACTGGCCCCTCGGCAGCGACATTCTCAGCGGCGGCCACACCCTCGAGTGACTTGAACAGGAACGTATTGGCGACTGCCGCAGTGCCTGCTACTACTGCGGTTCCTTGAACGAAAGCTCTGCGGGTGACCTTTGGCATCCCGAGAAACGTTTTGGACATCCTGCTCCTTCGCGGTCAAAACACATTCCTGCCGAGCGCTCGCCAATCCGGACAACCCATGGATGCTGACAAACTGGGGTTGTCCGGACGCGACGAGCAACGGCGGGAGTATGTGCCGTGGGACGATTCGATTTCTTTGTCAAGCATCCACGCTATGAGACACCATGTCGATGACGATGACTAGCGGGGAAATCCCGCATTCTTGTCAGAAGAATCCCTGCTACTCAGCCGAGCATTTGTAGGGCAAACCCTTACAACCCGCGTCGCCGGGCGTCAACCCAAGAGGTCCAGTTCGAGAGCGACATGCACCAACTCCGCGCGGCTCACAATCTCGAGCTTGCGCATCAACCGAGCCTTGTACGTCTCGACCGTCTTCACGCTCAGAAACGTGAGTTCCGCTATCTCTCCGTTGCTGTGGCCAAGTGCAAGAAGCCTGAATACTTCGCTCTCTCGATCGCTGAGCGAGGCGTAGCGTTGTTCGACCAGGTTGCTGGTTCTCCGCGTACTCGCATCATCAGTCGTCGAAGAGTCGCGCGCCAACGCCTGGGCATGGTGCGGATGGATGAAGATACCTCCCTCATTGACGGCGTGAATCGCCGACAGGAGTTCTTCGCTCGCCGCCTGTTTCAGTATGTATCCCGATCCTCCCGAAGAGAGGACATGCTTGAGGTACCCGATGTCGTCGTGCATCGTGAGCATCAGAACCTTCGTGTCAGGGAGTTCCCGGCGAATGTTGCCCAGAGCCTCAAGACCGCCACAGTTCGGCATATTGATGTCCATCAAGATGATGTCTGGTCGAAGAGCCAACGCCTTCTCCTGACATTCCACACCGTCAGCCGCCTCGCCGACCACGACGATGTCAGGCTCCGCATCCAGAAGAGCGACCAAGCCTGCCCGTAGAACTGGGTGATCGTCTGCAAGCATGATGCGAATCGCGGAAGTCATGTTGGGATTTCCACATAAACCGTGGAGCCACCACCGCTGGACTCGATCACGAACTCGCCATCGAGAAGTTCGGCTCGTTCCTGCATCGCGTGGATCCCGACACTCGTTCGATCCCTTCGAACTGCTTCAGGCTCAAATCCCGAGCCGTCGTCCTCGATGATGACGCGCACAGATCCGGGACGTTGCATGAGTACGACGCTCACATTGCTCGCCGAACCGTGTCGTGCGGCATTCGTCATAGCCTCCTGGACAATCCGGTAGATCGCAATCTCCGCTGGTTGATCAAGTCTCGTGGTGAGATTGCCGTGAACCTGAGCAGAGATTCCCGGGTAGCGAAGAGCGAAATCTTCGGCATACCTCTCCAGAGCAGGCACCAATCCGAGATCGTCGAGAGCGCTGGGACGCAACTCGCGCGACAACTCTCGGACCTGAGTCAACGTCTCTCCAGCGAGGAGTTGAAGCTCCCGGCTCTTGGATGCGGCCTCTTCTTCTGTCATGCGATCCAGAACCGTGATACCGACCATGAGCGAGCTGAGGGACTGCCCAATGGTGTCATGCAGTTCTCGAGAGATGCGCTTCCGTTCTTCTTCTTGCGCCGTAATCAACTTCTTGAGGAGACGCGTACGGGCGGCTTCAGTATCAGCGATTGTAGCTCTGTTCGATTCGAGGTCATCAACCATCTGGTTGAAGGCGATCGACAGCATGCCAATCTCGTCCTCGGCGCCATAGGCGGATCGAGCGGTCAAGTCACCCTCTCCCACTCGACGAGTCGTTTCAACAAGGGAGAGAATCGGGCGCGTCAGCAACCACGTCAGGAAACTCGCCGCGGCGACACCGACGATCGCCACGAATACCGTGGTAATCAGCATTTGCGCAGTGACCCCATTGACGACTCCCCGCGGTCGACTCTCACTGAGACCCACGTGAACGGTGCCGTACTCACCGTCAATGATCGGAGCCTCGAATTCATGGAAGGTGGAACTCGACGTGGTGAAGTGCCTGCGGGTGATGCCATCCTCGGTGATGCCGCCGCCCAGGTCCCGCAGGGTGGCTGGGAACCCGCTATCCCCAAACGTGTGAACGAGCACGGCGCCCGATGGTTGCAACACATACGCATATTCGGCATCCGGGTGGTTCTTCACGGCATCTTTCAATATTTCGTAAACCTCGAATGGATCGTCCAGCAACAATGGATCTGCAGCCCGAGCGGCGAGATCGCTCGCCACTGAGGCTCCTCGATTGTCGAGTTCTGTGATGAGCACGGACGTCATGACGGATCGCACCTGTAACGTGATTCCTAGACCGAGGACCATGGTCATGCTCACAACGATGCCCAAGATCTTCGTTCTGACGCTGACGCCCATCGCGAAGCGCCTCGCTCTGCCGACACCAGCCTCGAAGGCTTGGCTCACATCTTTGGACCTCGACGGCGGGTTTCCCGCAACGGTATCTGTCATGGCGTCTCGTCGTACTGTCGGATGAGTTCGCGCACCTCGTCGTAGGCATCATCCGAGCTCGTCACGAAGCGATCGACA
>JAMBLH010000346.1 GCA_023336875.1 Actinomycetes bacterium | reverse complement strand
GTCCCCATCAAGTTCGTTGGTACAGGCGAGACAATTGGTGACCTCGATGTGTTCCACCCGGATCGGATGGCCTCTCGAATACTCGGCATGGGTGACGTCATGTCGCTCATCGAGAAAGCCGAACAGACCTACGATCAGGAAGACGCAGAACGCGCAGCAGAAAAGATGCTTTCGGCCACTTTCGACCTCGAGGACTTCCTCGACCAGTTCCAGCAGCTCAAGAAGATGGGTCCATTGCAACAGCTCGTTGGTATGCTCCCCGGCGCAGGGTCCGCTCTGCAGGATGTTCAGGTGGACGACAGGCAGCTCGCTCGCGTTGAGGCCATCATCAGATCGATGACCCCGTCCGAGCGCCGGAACCCCAAGTCGATCAATGGCAGCCGAAAGCGCCGCATCGCTGCAGGTTCCGGAACAAGAGCACAGGACGTCAACGGAGTTCTCAAACAGTTCTCACAAGCGCAAAAGATGATGAAAGCCATGGCTGGCGGCAAGAACCCCTTCCCCGGGCTCTCGATGCCGGGCATGCAACACCCCTACAAGAAGAGGTAATCAGATGGCAACCAAGATCCGCCTCACGCGGCTTGGCAAGAAGAAACAGCCGACGTATCGGGTTGTTGTTATGGATTCGCGCAAGCCCCGTGACGGCAAGTACATCGAGCAGCTCGGGATATACGATCCACGCCAGGATCCTTCGGTCATCAGGATCGACAACGAGCGTGCCCTCTATTGGCTGAACACAGGTGCACAGCCGACCGAGCGAGCACAGAAGCTTCTGGAGATCTCCGGAGCCTGGACACAGTTCAAGGTTGCGAAGGGCGAGATCCATACGGTGGGCGACGATGCCGAAGAGCCCGCTGACGAAGCAGCTGAGGTCGTAGCCGTTGTCGAAGAGTCGGCAGAGGAATCTGTTGAGGAGTCGACCGAAGAAACCGTTGAGGCCACCATTGACACGGAAGTGATCGAGGAAGAAGTGGCTGACGATGCCGCTGATAGCAGTTCGGATGAATCATGAGCCAGGGCGAAATTGTTGACAAGGTCGTTACCTACGTCGTGTCGGAGATTGTCGATGACACAGACGCCGTTGAGGTGAACATCGTATCCGATGGCGATGACGCCGTCGTGGCCGAGGTCCGTGCCGCAAAGAGCGATATGGGTCGAGTCATCGGAAAACGTGGACGAGTTGCGCGTGCCATCCGCAATGTTGCAGGTGCAGCCGGTGACGAAGAAGGACTCGCTGTCGACGTTGACTTCCTGGACTGACAGCACGCTGTTGCCACACACCATCTGACATGGCGCCCGAAGGCCAAGATCGCATCCTCGCAGGATACGTACGCAGAGCGCACGGAATCCACGGGGATGTCGTCGTTCGGGGGACTCTTCAGGACTCCGCGGACAGATTTTTCGAAGGCGCTGTGCTTCTCACGAATGAGGATGCTCCGAGGGAGTTCGAGATCACGGGCGTTCGTGGCCACCAGGGCGATTACATAATCACGTTCAACGAGATTGCTGATCGCAACTCTGCCGAAGCGCTGAGAGGAATCCAGTTCACGATCGATATTGCGGATCGCAGGCAACTTGATTCAGGGGAGTGGTGGCCTGAAGATCTTGACGGCTGCGACGTGTATTCGAAGGATGGCACCCTCGTAGGTATTGTCGCAAGCGTCATTGCGGGCGCGGCTCAGGACCGCATCGTAGTTGAGACACCCGATGGCGCGAAGGGCGAAGTGCCTTTCGTCAGCGAGTTGGTACCGGAAGTGGACGTCGAGAATCGTCGGATCGTGGTGGATCTTCCTGAAGGATTACTCGAGTAGATGGGTGCGGTCTGGACAGGTGTCCACCGAACCTATGGCGGGTCTTTCCAGGTGATATAGGTGTGGCCGAGTGGGCTTGTCCATTGGTTCGATCCGTTTG
>JAMBLH010000345.1 GCA_023336875.1 Actinomycetes bacterium | reverse complement strand
GCCTGTGGGGATCCTGATGATTCCGGTTCAATCGTGTGCATCGTGTCATCGTACCAACCGGCGGGTTACGTCACGCTTTCAGCACTGTGCACGGATTCAGTGTCTGGTCGCCCTCCCCTCGTCCTCAATCCACGAACTGTGAGAGGTGCATCTGAGTTTGTCCAATCGCTGCATAGGTTCACACCGATTACGGCGGGCACGGATTCCGTGTCTGGTCGTCCTCCCCACACGGGTCGCGCCCCCTCCTGAACAGCAACTTCGTCGCTCTTCCGTCCTCCCACAAGGGTGTCCTCGCGCCGTGCTGCGACAGGACACCCTGAAGGGGAAACCGGATAGGGAGAGAGGCGGTAGGCTCTCGGGATGCTCCGTCTTACGACTATTGCGCTCGTGTTCGGTCTCACTCTGGCTGCATGCAGCAGCTCAGGCGGAGATTCGACGGGAATTCCTGTGCAGGATGCTGATCTGGTGGCAGCTGGCGACGTGTTGTACCAAGCGAACTGTGCTGAATGCCACGGAAGCGACCTGCGTGGCACAGACAAGGGCCCATCTCATCTCTCGATCGTCTACGTCCCAGGTCACCACGGAGACCAGGCATTCGTGGTTGCGGCCAGGGTCGGCGTCCGCTCTCATCACTGGGATTTCGGGAACATGGCACCCGTCGATGGGCTCAGCGATGACGACCTGACCGCGATCATCGCATTTGTCCGCGAGAACCAGCGAATCCAGGGTTTCGAGCCGTAGCCGCCGAGATTCCGGCTATTGTGGCCGGCGATGGACAACGAAGAATCCACGTTCGACAAGATCGAGGGCGAGGCCAAATCGATCCTTGGCTGCGGTCTCCAAACAATCGCAATTTGGGTCGGCGTAGTCCTCGTCTTCGGACTCGTATTCACCGTGGGCATGTGGATATTCAACTTCTTCGCCGGGTGATATAGCTCAGGAGTTCACAGACCTCTGATCGGTGCGGCTTTGAAAGGTCGCGCCGTTCTGGACCATCCAGGACCATGCATCCGCTCGTCAGTCCTCGACGCGCCGATTCGCCCGATCGCTGAGTCGAGCGAGAGGTTCGCCAGGTCGACGAGAATCTCGTAGACCTGGCGACACCCCACAGGATTCGCTCTTGACAAGCGGTCCGATATCGCGTAGATTCGCTTCTCAATGAACGTTGCATTCACCCGCGAGATGATGTGCATGGCTATGACACAGCCGTGCAGATCTCACGCGTAGCAGCGAACACACCAACACACCAGAGGATCTGCACCGGCAACGGAGCGGGTCCTTTTTCTTTGGTAACACCACTGGCAGCAGTCCCCTCTCCGAACACCACCGCAGCCTCCGGGCAACCCGGGAGGGACCATGACAGACAACTATCGCTACGAGACCCTGCAGATCCATGCAGGACAGGAACCCGCACCAGGCACCAACGCCAGGGCCGTACCCATCTACCAGACAACGTCCTACACCTTCGATGACGCTGCCCACGGCGCCAGACTCTTTGCCCTCGAGGAGTTCGGCAATATCTACACAAGGATCATGAATCCAACCACGGATGTCTTCGAGCAGCGCATCGCCGCACTTGAGGGCGGAGTTGCAGCCGTTGCCACTGCAAGCGGGCAGGCAGCCCAGTTGATAGCGATCACCACCCTCGCCTCGGCGGGAGACAACATCGTGTCGACGTCATATCTCTACGGAGGAACCTACAACCAATTCAAGGTTGCCCTTGAGAGGTTGGGCATCGAGGTTCGGTTCGTGTCGGGCGACGATCCACAGGAGTTCGCTGCCAGGATCGATGATCGGACGAAAGCCCTCTATCTCGAGACCATCGGGAACCCGAGATTCAATGTCCCTGACATCCCTGCCTTTGCCGAAGTGGCGCACGATGCGGGCATTCCTCTGGTCGTCGACAACACATTCGGTGCGGCCGGGTATCTCAGCCGTCCCATTGACCATGGTGCAGACATCATCGTTGCATCCGCCACCAAGTGGATCGGTGGGCATGGAACATCGATCGGCGGGATCATCGTTGATTCAGGCAACTTCGATTGGCGGAATGGCAAGTTCCCAGGCTTCACCGAGCCCTCCCCCAGCTACCACGGTCTTGTGTTCGCTGATACGTTCGGACCGGACGGCCCGTTCGGGAACATCGCATTTGCCATACGGGCCCGAGTCGAAGGCCTGAGAGATATCGGGGCGTGCCTGTCGCCCTTCAACTCCTTCCTGCTGCTCCAAGGGGTCGAGACCCTGTCACTACGCGTGCAACGCCACGTGGACAACGCCCTCGAACTTGCGCGGTGGCTACAGGACCAACCGAAGGTGTCCTGGGTCAACTATCCGGGACTCGAGGATCATCCCTATCACGAGATTGCGGGGCGGCTGCTCACGAACGGGTACGGTGCGGTTCTGTCATTCGGCATAGAAGGTGGTGCTGAACCAGCCGAGCAGTTCATCAACTCGGTCGAGCTCGCATCTCACCTTGCGAACGTTGGCGACGCCAAGACGCTCGTGATCCACCCTGGTTCGACGACCCACCAACAGCTTGACCGTGAGGAGCAGCTCTCGTCAGGAGTCACAGACGACATGATCAGGGTGTCGGTGGGCATCGAGCACATCGAAGACATCAAAGCTGACTTCGACAACGCATTCAGCGCCGTCGACATTGTCACGGCCGTGGCTTCGTGAAACACACCGTTGTCGTTCGTGGAGCTCTCCCCCTCGAAGGAGGAGGAGAGCTCCACGACGTCACGGTTGAGGTCCGCACATGGGGGAGGTTCCAGCGAGAAGCAACCCTCATCTGCCACGCCCTAACGGGTAGTGC
>JAMBLH010000344.1 GCA_023336875.1 Actinomycetes bacterium | reverse complement strand
CCTTTGCCCCATCGGCCATCTTTGCGCCGCTTCGAGCGCACAGGTTCGACGGCATCAGTTGCCCTGTCATCTCTTAACGCACCAGAGTCCTGGAGATGGTCCAGACCGCGGCGCACGTCGTAGTGCCATCTCGGTGGGAAATGGAATGTCGACCACGTCGGATTGATCACGTCACCGCTTCGATGTGACCGGTATATCTGGTGACGAAGCATGAGCTCCTGGCCACTGGCGATCGCCCCGTTCGCATCGTTGCGGCTGGTCCGCAGCTTCCACTCCGTAAGTCCTTCAAGAACCGAGATGGTCGTGTGGAATGAGGAGTGGGTGGCACCGTGGCGGTCTTCACAGTTCCATCCACCATCATCCAGCCGCTCCGCCGACAGCATGTTCGCGATGGAGTCGGCTCTGGGGTCGAACACGTCGAAGTAGGACACAAGCGAAAGGACCATGCCGTTGACGCACTTTTCGGCAAGTTGCTGACCCGTGAACAGTGAGACACCACCGTCGATCCAGTCGGCATCATCGAGGAGCCTCAGGCACCCTGTGATCGCCTGAAGGTTCGATAGTGGCAAACCCAGGCGTCGAAGAAGTAGGAGTGTGTAGGTCGTGGAGGTCCACTTCGGTCCGTAAAGGCCATGGCCCCAGGTTCCTCCTCCGTCCTGCTGGTCAAGGAACCGTTTGCCCCAGCCAGACCGAGCGACATCGGCCCTCGTCGCTTCCCAGACCTCTGGAGGCTTGTGGAGAAGGTCTCGTTCCACCTGCCAGCGAATCGCAGCATCGCCCTCGACAAGCCAGGGTGGCATCGTCCATATCTCAATTCTGCCGGTCCGGAAGAGCCTCGTCAACCAACCGCTGTCACATTGCCACATGCGAACAGACACAACCACGTCCTTCCTTCGAGTCCCTAGTCCGTGCATATTGCCGGATATAGGAGGCCGGATTAGGCTGATCAGCAGCGTCATTGGAAGGGGACATTATGATGGGTCGCTCGCTTCTCCTTGGGTCATTGTTGGTTGCCCTCGGAATGATTGTGACGGCCTGCCAAGCCTCATCAGAATCTCTGACAGAGGACCCCGGTGAACTGAGGGGAGATTGGACTCTCCTCGAAATCGACGGAGTCTCCGCCGAAGACCTGAACGTTGTCGTCACCTTCGATGACGGTTCGGCACGGACCGACAATGTGTGCAATCCCTTCGCAGTCCCGTTCGGCTACGGAGAGACGGTCATTCAACATCAGGCCCTGACGACCACCGTCACCTCTGGAGGGGTCGGTTGCCTCGACGGCACGCCCGACAGGGTCGACAATTCGGTGCTGGGTCTCTTGTATTTCAACACGGACCCGATCGGCTACGACCTAGCCACCGGGGTGCTTGAACTCGTCTCTGGCTCGATGTCGGCTCGGCTCATCCCCAACGACCGATAGCGCTTCCAGCCCCACACAACGGCACCTATGCACTCTTTGAGAATCGCTGCACGGCGCCAAGCACTCAGAGACTGGATGAGCACTTCGGGAGAGCTCATTACGATGGGACGTGAGGTTCAGGGGATGCCCGGGTACCCGTGCACGACGTCACTTGTCTGGACTCTCGGCGATTTCCGCGGCTGCGCTGTGCCAGTGGTGGGTGTGCTCCCATATCAGTTCTGCGACCAGAACCGCCGAGACCATCGCAGCTGTACCAAGGGCGTCGATTCCGTTGGTCAACCAAACCAGAGCGATCAACACCGCACCCGTGGCAAGGCGTAGCAGAAGAACGCGTGGGACTGTCCGGTAGACAGACGCAACGATCGACACGAGAACCATTGCAACACCGAGAGCCATCGCAATGGCGACCGTTGTGCTCAGTGGGGTTTGTGGGTGCGCGACAACGTCTTCAGCAGACACCGCAAAGAACACGATGCCGACGATGATCGGGTAGTGCAGGATCGAGTATGCGTCGCGAGCGAACCT
>JAMBLH010000343.1 GCA_023336875.1 Actinomycetes bacterium | reverse complement strand
CTAGTAACGTTCATGTGGACGGTGATCATCGCCCTGTTCGTTGGTGTGATCATCGGCGGTTTGGCCAGACTCCTTCTGCCGGGGAAGCAAAAGATTTCCCTGATCGCGACGATCACAATCGGCTTTCTTGCTGCCGTCATTGGTGGGCTCATTGCTGAGGCGTTCGGCCTTGCGGACACCGACGGTATCGATTGGATCAAGCTTGCGATTCAGATCAGCCTTGCAGTGGTCGGTGTCGGCTTCTACTCGGGATGGTTCTTCCGCAGGTAGGCGGCTCTCCGCCCCCGGTCATCCGAGGCGCAACCGTCGCTACAATTCGTGGACGGCGATATGAGGTTCCATCAAACTGCCTATGAACAGTCTGCCGTCGTGGTAGCGCGCTGAGGTCGTGATAGCGACCGTGCCTGTCGAATCCTGCAGATTGTGGACGAGATCGCCGCTGAGGTTGTAGCCCAACACAATGCCGTGGCGCACAGGTCTTGGCTTGAGGGCGTCCGGCATGGAATACGACATCCTGCGCATCCAGGGTCGGGGAAGCATCCTGAAGGTCGTCATCGGGGCACTGTAGGCGCGAACAGTGGGTCACTCCTCGTCGAATGGCTCCCAGTCAGGGAGGATCGCTGCGGCGATGAGCTCCGCCATGATCACACGGCCGGGTTGCTTTGGGTGGAAGCCATCGTTCGCGAAGAGGTTGTTACGACCCTCTGTGGCTGCGAACCAATCCACGAGTACAGCGTTGTCGTGGCGATCGACACCCGCAGCGAGCTCGCGATTTGATGTTGCCTCCCATGTGCGAGGAACGTGGACGTTCACGAACACCATCAGAGGCTCGGTACCTGCGATCTCCATGACTTCTTCAAAGTGGCGTTCCTGGACCGGCCCATTCGTGCCAAGCCCGATGATGATGACTTCGGGGGGCGTAGGACGTGCGAGCAACCCGGCCACGAGCTTTGGCGCGTTGTTGAACTGGCTCGACACTGTTGCATCAACGACACCGTCACCAAGACGTTTCTCGATTTCGATCTTCGACCCAAGCATCACGGAGTCACCTATCCCAGCGACCCAACCTTGTTGGGGTACGAATTCGTATCGCACACTCCTCGTCGTGAGGTTGTCGGCCTCGTCGGTCGAGGTCACGATGAAGACGTTGGTTCCGAGCGTATTGGTGACGGGAAGTTCATACGTGCCACTCGTTCGGACCTCGACGGGTTCGCCATTGATCGTGACTGTCGAGCCCGGCTCAGTTCTTACCGTGAACTGCCCACGAAACCACTCAACAACGTCACCGGACTCGGGCGATGTTGCAACCAGGGGCGGTGTGGTGTCGGTCGGTTCCGTTGTTGTGGTCGCCGTTTGTGCGGCCGAGGCTTCCATGGCGAGTGGCGGCAGCGTCGTGAGCATGGCGAATGTTGACGTTGTCGTCGAAGTCGCGGAAGTAGAGGCGGCCGAGCAGCCGCCCAGAACCACGGATATACACACAAACGCTAGGAAGAGTCCCCTCATTGCGCTGAGTCTGGTATCAAATCTGGTGTAGTCGCGTCGCTGCTGGAATATCAGCGATTCGGCCCCTCTGGGCTATTCTTTGGACGCGTGACGCCTTCGACTCCACATGAGCGTATGACTACGACATCAAACCAGATATCTCAACCACACGATCTCGTACCTCCAGCGCGCTTTCCACATCTTTCTGGTCTCGACGGACTTCGTGCGATCGCTGTTGTGGCCGTTTTGTTCTACCACGCCGATTTCGTGTGGGCGAAGGGTGGGTTTCTTGGCGTTGAGGTGTTCTTCGTCATCTCAGGATATCTCATCACGTCTCTGCTTCTTGTGGAGTGGCTTCGTACCGACAAGATCGATCTGAAGGCGTTCTGGGTCAGACGCGCGAGACGTCTCCTACCCGCCGTCTTCCTCATGCTCGGCGTCGTTGCTGTCGGATCCATCCTGTTTCTCCGTGACTCGCTGTATCGGCTGGGAGGCGATGTTCTCGCTGCATCGGTCTATGTGACCAACTGGTTCCTCATCATCCGTGAGGATTCCTATTTCGAAACCTTTGGACGGCCGCCCCTCCTCCAGCATCTCTGGTCCCTGAGCGTTGAGGAGCAGTTCTATGTTCTCTGGCCGATCATCTTTGCAGTGGGTCTTGTAATCGTTGGTGGTGCCTCGAAGCATGCAACGGTCAGACGTTTCCGAGCACTTGTGATTGTCGGCGTAGTCGCATCGACAGTATTGATGGCTGTTCTCTTCAAACCGTTCGAGGATCCGTCACGGGTGTATTACGGGACCGATACTCGAGCTGCTGGCATCCTTATCGGTGTTGCTCTCGCAATGTGGTGGATGCCCTGGCGTCTGCCGCGGTCTGTTTCCGCCAGGACGAGGGGGTTGCTGGGCTTTTCTGGATTCGGCGCCCTTGGACTGCTGATGGCTGTTCTCATTGGTCTCAGCGAATTCTCTCCGTGGTTGTACCGCGGTGGGTTCGCCGTGACATCCCTGCTGACGGCGACGGTGATTGCCGTGATCGCTCATCCTGCAGTTGGATTCGGCGTTGTTCTGTCGAACCCTGTGATGAGGTGGATAGGGCTGCGGAGTTACGGTATCTACCTCTGGCACTGGCCGATCTTTATGGTCACACGTCCCGGATTTGACGTCAGCCTCGGGACGACCACGACCTTTCTGATACGGCTCGGGCTCACGTTTGGTGTCGCCGAGCTCTCGTACCGTTTCGTTGAGATGCCCATCCGAAAGCTCGGCTATCGCGCGTGGATGCGGGGGATAACCGCCAAGCTCGGCATCGGATCTCCTCGGACAGCAACCGCCGCAGCTGCCGCGATCGTGGCAGCGTTTGTGTTCCTGACCGGAGCTCTCGTTCTGGGCGCCCGAAGCGGCCAGCCGGGGGTTGTTATCGCTTCGCCGTCGGAGGGGGGTGTTGCCGTTGTCGAGATTCAGGACCCGGCTCAGCCTGTCGATCCTGAGCCGGTCGCAACGACCGCGACTGTCCCAACCACAGAGCCGGTCGCAACCACAGAGGTGATCGTCGAAACGACCACGACCACGCAAGCTTATGTCGCCCCGGTGGAGCCGATTCGTGTGACACTCATTGGGGACTCGGTGCTCAAGGGTGCTGAAGGCGCGGTCCTGCTCGAGCTTGGATCTGAGGCCACCGTTGACGCGACGGTGAGTCGCCAGTTCAAGCACGCCGACGATGTCGCATCTGAGTTGAGAGACCGTGGCGATCTGGGGGATGTGGTCGTGCTCCATCTCGGCACGAACGGGGCCTTCAGCGCTGCAACCTGGGATGAGGTCATGACCGAGTTGAGTGGTGTGGATCGGGTGATCGTGTTGACCGCGTTTGTGCCACGACGGTGGGAGTCAACGGTTAATGCCGCGATCTTGTCAGGAGTCGAGCGGTGGCCAGAGGTGGAGATCCTTGACTACAAGTCGTTTGGTGAAGCCCACCCCGAGTACTACAACGGCGATGGCGTGCATCTCAATGGCCGGGGCCAAGCTGCGTATGCCGAGTTCATTCACGGTGCGATCAACGGCTGAGGAGATACCTGAATCGACCTGTACCGTGCCCTACCGTGGGTGCGGCGACCGGAGGATCGATGACACAACCTGGCAGATGGCGCTTCTTTGGCGGTGACCACCGAAACAAGTATCTTGATCGATTTGGGATACTGCTCGTCCTGACATCGATTTCGGTTTCTGTGCTTTCATTGATAGACCTTGACGATCCAGCTGACAACGCTCGGTCTGAGCTTGGCTGGCTCGTCGTCTCGTTCTCGGTGGGGTTCTCATTGCTGGTAGCTCTCAGGGCATCGGGTGTAACGAAGCGCTGGCAGCGTATCGCGGATGTCTTTATCGGCATCGCGCTCGTCACGTCGGTGGTATCCGCTCTTCTGATCCAGTTCGCTGACCTGCCCGACATGGCGGGTGTCGGCCGACCCAGCGTGGTATGGGTGGCGATAGCGATCGTGTCACCAGTCGTTGTGCTGCGTCGCGTCCTGTCCCAGCAGGTGGTCACCATCGAGACCCTGTGGGGTGCAATGTCTGTGTTCCTCCTCATAGCTATTGCGTACAACTATGTGTTCATCGAGCTACAGCAGTTCGGGTCGACACCATTCTTCGGCGTTGAGGAGTCGACAACGAGTTTCATGTACTTCTCCGCTGTCACCATCACGACCCTCGGTTATGGGGATCTAGCGCCCGCCACCGATGTGGGTCGGTTTTTTGCGATCACCGAAGCAATAATCGGCCAGGTGTTCCTCGTAACCATCGTTGCGCGGCTCGTGTCCCTGCTCTCAAGGCGATCGGCATCGTCCAACACGTGACTGTGTCACGGACGTACCAGATATAGGCTGTCGGGATACTCGACCAGGAGGCCCAGATGCCGACACCCCACATATCCGCAGCAGAGGGCGATATCGCCGAAGCCATATTGCTTCCTGGCGACCCACTCCGAGCGAGGTTCATCGCCGAGACATTTCTCGATGACGCACGAGAGGTAACCGCCGTGCGTGGCATGCTCGGCTTCACCGGCGCATATAAGGGTATGGCCGTGTCGGCAATGGGTACGGGCATGGGGATTCCGTCTGCATCGATCTATGTAACCGAATTGATCAGGTTCTATGGTGTAAAGCGTCTCGTTCGTGTTGGCTCGGCTGGAGGCCTCACCATGGATGTCCCTCTGCGCGGCATCATCCTCGCATCGGGGGCATGCACTGATTCATCGGTGAACCGCGCCAGGTACGGCGGCTGGGACTACGCCGCAACCGCCGACTTTGGTCTGCTCTCAGCAACAGCGGGTGCAGCGGAAACAGCTGGCCTCGAAGTGCATGTTGGCAACGTGCATTCATCTGACAGTTTCTACAATCCTGTGTCGAATGCACTCGAGATCTGGCAGAGCATGAACGTGCTTGCGGTGGAGATGGAAGCCGCGGGGCTCTATGCCATTGCGGCAGCCGAGGGTGCCCGAGCTCTGGCTGTGTTGACGGTTTCTGACCATCTCGTATCCGCAGAGGAGACGACCTCAGACGAGCGTGAACGCACCTTTGGTGACATGATCACCCTCGCCCTCGACGGACTGATAGCCGACGCGCAGTAACGAAGTACGACAGACGACATACGACGCACTTCGTGCGACAGACGACATACGACATACGACAGGAGGAAGCCAGGAGCAAATGCTCCTGGCTTCCTCCTTCTTGACTGTGAACTGTCGACTGTGAACTGTCGACT
>JAMBLH010000342.1 GCA_023336875.1 Actinomycetes bacterium | reverse complement strand
AGCACGATCCTCGTGACAGTCGACGAAGAAGACGGTGAGAAACTCGCCTTTGAGGCGATCGAGACACCAGCCGAGCCGCCAGTCGAACTCGCAGAGAACTGACAGCGGACTACGTCCGCTGACCGCTTCGCTTTACGATTAACGACTTCTTGTCGTATGCCAGTCGTATGTCGTATGTCGTGTGTAGTGCATCGTCACATGAACTATTGGGGGAAAGGTCGCTATCATTCTGATGTTCCCCATTCCTCTGGATTGGGATGCAAAATTCGACTAACGAAAGGGTGCGTGATGCGCTCAGTATTCAAGAGAAGAGGGGCAGTCTTTGTACTCATCCTCGCTCTCGCTCTTATCGCTGCGGCATGTAGCAGCGATTCAGATGACACGACGACCACCGTCGCTGGTGCAACGGAAACGACCGTAGCTGCAACGGAGACAACGGTAGCTGCAACGGAAACGACCGTAGCTGCAGAGACGACAACGACTGCGGCTCCCGCAACGGCGTTTACGCCTGTTAAGACCTGTCTCGTCACCGACCTTGCTGGTGTTGACGATCAGAGCTTCAACGCAAGCGCATGGCAGGGCGTCCAGGATGCAATGGCAGCCGGGTTCGCCACGGAGGATTCATTCTTCCTCGAGTCAACGGATGCTTCTGACTGGCAGCCGAACGTCGATCAGTTCATCTCCCAGGGTTGCGAGCACATCGTGACCGTTGGATTCGCTCTTGGCGAAGTAACAGCGATCAACGCTGCGGCAAATCCTGACATTATCTGGACCATGATCGACAACGTTCTCACCGATGAGAACTTTGCACCTTTGGGTCTGGAAAATGTACGCGAGCTTGTCTATCAGACGGACGAGGCAGCATTTGCTGCCGGCTACCTTGCTGCAGGAGTGTCGCAATCCGGCATCCTGTGCACGTACGGTGGCGCGAACTTCCCGACGGTTGCAATCTTCATGGACGGCTTCACGCGTGGAGCTGCGCACTACAACGAGATCAAAGGCACTGATGTGACAGTGCTCGGTTGGAATGTTGACGACCAGGACGGTCTCTTCACCGGAAGCTTCACCGACATGGTGCTTGCCGGTACCACGGCTGAGGGTCTCTTCGACGAGGGTTGTGACATGATCATCCCTGTGGGTGGCGCAATCAACCTTCCTGCCGGTGACGTGATCAACGACTCCGGTCTCGATGCAGCACTCATTGGTGTCGATGCCGATGCGTTCTTCGCGATGCCTGAGCAGTACGCGTCCCTGTGGTTGACGACCGTGGAGAAGGCGATTGCTCCGTTCATCACACTGTCCGTTCAGGGGCAGGCCGAGGATTCATGGACGCCTGGCTCGTTCGTTGGAAACTTGGCGAACGATGGCGTTGGACTCTCTGAATTCCACGATTGGGATGCAAGAGTTTCCAGCGAACTGAAGGAAGAAGTTCTTCAGCTCATCCAGGACATCAAGGACGGAAAGGTCGAGGCTGCCTTCACTCCAGTCGGATACTGATTCGGCGGATTGACTGACCAAAGAGAAGGGCCCCACGCAAGTGGGGCCCTTCTCGCGTCTGGGGAAGGTTTTGACGGGAGAAGCGGGACAGACGCGTACTGCCCAGCGCACTCCTAGTGTGAGCCGAGCATCGGCATCGGAGAAGCGCCTGACACTTGAGTTGCGTCACATCACCAAGCAATTCCCCGGTGTGCTCGCATGTGATGATGTCAACCTGACCGTGTCAGAGGGCGAGACTGTGGCTCTCCTGGGTGAGAACGGCGCTGGCAAGACCACGCTGATGAACATCCTGTACGGGCTCTACACGCCAACTTCGGGTGAGGTGCTGGTCGACGATGTGCCGATCGTCATGGAGTCGCCGAGCGACGCCATCGCGGCAGGGATTGGCATGGTGCATCAGCATTTCATGCTCGTGCCCGTATTCACTGTTTCTGAGAACGTTGTGCTCGGTGATGAACCAACAGAAGTGGCGGGTTGGATCGACCAGAAGACAGCGCGAGATCGCGTCCGTACGATCTCGGCGCGTTACGGACTTGAGGTGGACCCCGACACCTATGTCGAAGATCTTCCCGTGGGAAGCCAACAGAGGGTTGAGATCATCAAGGCGCTCTCGCGTGACGCCAATTTCGTTATTTTCGATGAGCCCACATCTGTGCTCACACCGAGCGAGGTCGAGGGCTTCTTCAAGATCGTCGAGGGCTTGAAGGCCGACGGCAAAGGCATCGTCTTCATCAGCCACAAGCTCGGTGAAGCGCTCGAGATCGCAGACCGAATTGTGATCATGCGTCGCGGGAAGACTGTCGCCGAGGTCGTTCCGAAGGATGTTACGGAGGAGAAGCTCGCTGAGCTGATGGTAGGAAGACCCGTGGATCTTGTCGTGGACAAGTCAGAGTCCAAGCCGCTTGAGGTCGTGTTGTTGGTCGACAATCTTTCGGTTCTCGATGACCGAGGCCAATTGGCGGTGAACGGTATGTCGTTCGACGTTCGGGCGGGAGAGATTGTCGGTATTGCAGGAGTGCAGGGCAATGGCCAGACGGAGTTGGTTGAATCGCTCACGGGACTCCAGCCATCAATGAGCGGAACCGTTTATCTCGGGGGAGAGGACGTCACCACCAAGTCGCCACGCGCGATCCACAAGATGGACGTCGCCCACGTGCCTGAGGACCGACAGCGGAGCGGGTTGGTACTGCCCTTCACCATCACCGAGAACATCGTTCTGGACTCGTACTACGAGTCACCGATATCGCGGGGCGTCCAGATGAACTGGAGCGAAGCGAGTGACCGAGCTGAGCGGCTCGTCGAGGAGTATGACGTTCGCACACCTGGAATCAACGTGCTCGTATCAACGCTGTCAGGCGGTAATCAGCAAAAGGTCATTGTCGCGAGGGAATTCGACCGCGACGTTACGCTCGTGATCGCTTCCCAACCGACACGCGGGATCGACGTCGGTTCGATCGAATACATCCACTCGCGTATTATTGAAGAGAGAGATGCTGGCGCCGCGGTTCTCATTGTGTCCTCGGAATTGGATGAGATCAAGGCGTTGTCCGATCGGATTCTCGTGATGTACGAAGGACGCATTGCCGGCGAATTCGACGGATCGGCCTCGACAACTGAGATCGGCCTCGCGATGCTTGGTGGCGCAGGAGAGGCCGAAGCTTCATGAGCAGTGATGGAGACTGGGGCGATCAGGGTTACTCGGCATGGTACGCGCGTGTCAGTGGTGTCGGGAGTTCCCTCGCCCAGGCGATGATCGTGCCGGTCCTGGCTGTTCTTACCGCCCTGATCATCGGCGCGGTCATCATCGCGCTAACGGACGTCGACACGCTTCCTCTGTGGGGTTCCGACCCTGCTGAGGCGTTCCGTCTGACGATGGACGGTATCTTCAATGCCTTCAAAGCCCTTTTTCTTGGTTCTCTCGGTTCGCCCAGGGCTATTTCCGAGACGCTATTCGCTGCAACTCCGTTGATACTCGCCGGTCTTGCGGTTGCGGTCGGGTTTCAGGCAGGCCTCTTCAACATCGGTGTGAATGGCCAGATGCTCATTGGTGGCATGGCAGCGCTCTGGGTTGGCTTTTCGCTTGACCTTCCTGCAATTGTCCTTATCCCCCTCGCTCTGGCAGCTGCAATTGTCGGTGGAGCATTCTGGGCGGGGATAGCTGGCCTCCTCAAGGCAAAGACCGGTGCCCATGAGGTGATCACAACGATCATGTTGAATTTCATTGCGCTCTTCCTCGTCGATTACCTCCTGAAGTCGTCGATCTATCAGGCGCCGGGCAGAAATGACCCGATATCGCGGCCAGCCAATGTGGCAGCACAGTTCCCCAGGCTGTTGGGCGATCACCGACTCCAGATCGGGTTTCTGGTCGCGCTCGCAGCCGTGGCGTTCGTGTGGTGGCTCATGTACCGAACAACGATGGGATTCGAGTTCCGTGCGGTCGGGTTCAACCCCGATGGTGGTCGCTACGCGGGAATGAGCGTTGCGTGGGTGTATGTGTCCGTCATGGCCGTTTCCGGCGCTCTCGCGGGACTGGCGGGCGCAAATCAGATCCTTGGACTGGAGCCATACCGTGGTATATCCAACTTCTCCGGCAACATCGGCTTCGATGCAATTGCGCTTGCTCTGCTTGGTCGGTCCCACCCGGTTGGCGTCCTCTTTGCAGGATTGCTCTTTGGGGCGCTGAAAGCTGGAGGGCGTGAAATGCAAGGTGCTGCTGGCATCCCAATCGACCTGGTGTTGGTACTTCAGGCCCTGATCATCGTGATGATTGCCGCCCCAGAACTGGTACGAGCGATCTATCGGATCAAGACACCTGAGCAGGAAGCGGGCACAACGATGTCAACAGGGTGGGGATCATGAAGCCCGAATCTGACACCGCAATCTACGAGGGTGAAGGCAAGAGGGTCACACCGGCGGAGCGCCGTGCGACGATAGTCGGCGTCATATTGATTGTTCTCGCGGTATTTGTGTTCTGGGTGTTCGCACTTGGCAGCGAAGCTGGCGTCCAGTCGACTTTCAAGCTATCGCTCCCACAGGCCCGCTTCGAGGATCTTGCATGGACCGTGAACTCGCGGTGGCTTGGATTCATTGTCAGCGGCATTCTCGCGTTCCTCGGGGGAATGGTCCTGAGGCGCTCTCATGTCAAGTGGACGAACCTCGCGCTCGCAATCGGGCTTATCCTGGTCGCATTCGCATTTCTGACCTGGGCAGCGAGCGGCAAGTCGTTCAGCTTGGTCGGGATGCTTCGGGCAACCGTCGTACTGTCCGTGCCGGTGACGCTTGGTGCGTTGACAGGCCTCATGTGCGAGCGCGTAGGCGTCATCAACATAGCGATCGAAGGACAGCTGCTCACGGCCGCCTTTGTTGGCACCATCGTTGGATCAGCCTGGGGCATATGGGCTGGCCTCGTGGGAGCGGTGCTCACCGGAGCACTCCTTGGAGCTGTGCTTGCGGTTCTTGCAATCCGGTTCAGGATCGATCAGATCATTGCCGGAGTCGTCATCAACATCTTCGCACTTGGTCTGACATCGTTCCTTGCTCGTCGCGTGCTCTCTGAAGCAACGCATCTGAACTCGCCCGGTCGGTTCAGTCCAACGAAGATCCCGTTTCTCGGTGATATTCCTGTCCTCGGCCCGATGTTCTTCAACCACAACATGTTCATCTACGTGACGTTCATTCTGGTAATCGGTCTCCACTTTGGATTGTTCTACACGCGTTGGGGCCTTCGATCCCGATCGGTCGGTGAGCATCCCGAAGCCGCCGACACCGTCGGAATCAATGTGTATCGGGTTCGCTATCGGAACGTGATACTCGGCGGCATGATTGCAGGGTTTGGCGGAGCTTTCCTTACGCTGGCCCAGGTGTCACGGTTCGAGGAGAACATGACCGCGGGAATCGGGTTCATCGGATTGGCTGCAATGATCTTCGGTCGCTGGATGCCGCTGGGTGTTTTTGGCGCTGGGCTCGTGTTCGGCTTTGCAAGAGCACTCCAGCAGAAGTTGGGCATCCTCGGAACGCCCATCCCTTCCGAGTTCCTATCGATGATACCCTACATCGTGACGATCATTGTTGTTGCTGGTGTTGTGGGCAAGGCGCGCCCACCAGCCGCCGATGGTCAGCCCTACATCAAGGACTGACCCCGAAACGCCCGTTGGAGTGTCTAGCGAGTGAACGCCATTTCGCGACGAAATTTTGCCCAGTCGGATGATTTCGTGGACCATGCAATGTCCGTTGCTATCTGGATGATGCCAAGAGCCAGGAGGGCCACTGGTACCCAGATCGGGATCCCAGACATCACCATTGCAATGGGGATGAGGAGGAACGGGATAGCTTTGGTGACGATTGCACCCGAAGCGTGCATCCATGCTCTCATCCTCGGTGTTGCTCGAAGATAGGTTGCATAGTCCGTCTTGACGCCGGGCTGGGGTCGTCCCCTGCCGATGAACCATGCAGTGAAACGGAGACCACCGATCCTGCCTACCACGATGTGGCCCAACCCGTGGGTGGCTCCGATCAGGATGCCCGTTCCGATCATGAACATGACCCCGTTCCAGGATGCGACGAATTCGGATGTGGTGATGAGCGCCACTCCAGCGAACGCACCACACACAGCCGCTACCGTCCCTATTCGGAAGGGAATGACGATTCGGGCCCATCCTGCAAACGCGACCGTGTCTATCTTGCCGATGCGATCAGCGAACTGCTCAACAAGGT
>JAMBLH010000341.1 GCA_023336875.1 Actinomycetes bacterium | reverse complement strand
TGTGGTCGTGGGCGTCCTCCAATACATGCACCAGCACCCTCCGACTCCGCCGCGGCCGAGTACCGTGGCAAGATCGTCGAACCGATCTGGCGTCAAAGGTTCCACCGTGTATCCGTCGATGTCCATGCTCCTGCCGATACGTTCGATTGAGTCCACATTATGCGCACGGGAATCGCACCGCGCACCGATCGGCGGTGCCCCAGGGAGCAACTGGAGACTTGATCTCCGATACATGACGCCTGACACCTCACATGGGTTACACTCGCCCCACCCAGCACTTAGAGAACGTTGTTTCCGGAGGTTTTGTGCGTAGATCGTGGTTACCAGTCGGCCTTCTCTGGCTGGGGTATACCGTTCTCCTTATCGCTCTGACGAAGTATGTGGCCATTCTTCCTGCTCAGTGGGCCGAAGAGGCACAGGTTGTCGATGAGGCGTTCATTCTCCTGATGTATCTGGGGTCGCCCGTCATGGCCCTCGTCCTCGCTGTCATGACATGGGGCATCATCGGTTGGCGTTCTGATGGCGCAGATCGAGAAGATGGTCCTAATCAGCAGAACAACAGGGTGTTGGTCACCACGTGGCTTGTTATCACGTCGGCCCTCGCGATCGGGGTTCTCATCAATCCTGGATTCGTAGGACTGGCTGAGATCCGTGGCGAGCCCTCATCTGACTATGTGATCGGGATCCAGGCAGCCCAGTTCTTCTGGGAGATCACGTATCCCAACGGCGAAACAGCGCTCGATGAGCTTGTCGTGCCTGCGGAGAAGCGTGTTCGCTACGATGTCAGCAGCGTTGATGTGCTTCATTCCTTCTGGATTCCTGCCTTTCGCGTGAAGATCGACGCAGTACCCGGTGTTCCGACACAGGTGTATACAACGGCGACAGCGGAAGGGACGTCCGACGACGATGTGAACCTGCGAGTTCAGTGTGCTGAGCTCTGCGGTGCAGGGCATGCCGCCATGGCGATGCCTGTTCGAGTTGTGAGTGACGCAGAATTCAACGAGTACATCGAGTCATTGGGTGGGAGTGAGTAGACGATGAAATACCTCATACGAGCCATCGTTCTCGGCATCGTCGGATACATCGTGGGGGTCTGGCTGACGCTGGCTATACGCGGTGGGAGCCCAACAGATGAGGTTGCCGTCGTATTCGGTTTCATCCTTGCCCTGATCGGCTGGCTCGCGGGAATAGGTGGGATTGAGGCGTTCGGTCGTCAGTGGATCGGTAAGACGCCGGAAGTGAGCACTGCCCGCGGTTGGCAGCGTTACTTCCAGTTCACGGTGGATCACAAGGTGATCGGCATCCAGTACGGCGTGACGCTGCTCGGCGTCCTACTCATCGGCGGCTTCTCAGCCATGATCATGCGGATCGAGTTGGCGTCGCCTGGTATGAGCATCGTCGACCTCGAAGAGTTCAACAAGCTCGTCTCGATGCATGGCATCCTGATGGTTGCCGTCGCGGTTGCAGGGATCATCGGCGCGTTCGGCAACTACATCATCCCGATCCAGATCGGGGCAGCGGACATGGCGTTCCCCCGCCTCAACGCATTGAGCTACTGGCTTGTGCCTCCTGTGGCCATTGGCCTGCTTTCGGCACCGCTCCTTGGGTCCTTCAGCGCGGGATGGACTGCATACGCGCCATTGTCGGTGGGTGGGGATTCGGGGCAGATCCTTTTCAATATGGCCATCATCACGTTTGGCTTGTCCTCGATTCTCGGTGGGCTCAACATCATCGTGACGGTCATCACCATGCGTGCACCAGGTATGACATGGGGACGTTTGCCGATCTTCACCTGGGCAGGATTTGCGACAGCTCTCCTGGCCTTCACCGTTACTCAGTTCTTCGCCGCCGCACTTGTGCTCATCACGATGGATCGAGTCGCAGGCACGGACTTCTTCGGGCCCGATGTGGGTACCGGAATCCTTTACGAGCACATTTTCTGGTTCTATTCACACCCGGCTGTGTACATCATGGTTCTTCCCGGATTTGGCGTGATCCTCGAGATCGCGACCGCCTTCTCACGAAAACCGCTGTTCGCGTACAAGGCAGTGGTTGGCTCGCTACTGACGATCGTCGGACTGTCCGTCGTGGTCTGGGCGCATCATATGTTCACTTCAGGCATGGCAGATTTCCTCCAAGCGCCGTTCATGATCCTCACCGAGGCGATCTCGATCCCCACCGGAGTGATCTTCTTGTCGATCATCGGCACGCTATGGCAGGGGAAACTCTGGTTCCGGACTCCGCTCGTGATCGCGTTCGGGTGGCTCTTCAATTTCCTGATCGGCGGAATCACAGGGATTTTCCTCGCAGACGTGGCGACAGACATATTCCTCCACGACACCTACTTCGTCGTTGCCCACTTCCACTACACGATCGTCGGTGGCTCGATATTTGCCCTGCTTGCGGCGTTCTTCTACTGGTTCCCGAAGATCACCGGTCGCATGTACAACGACAAGCTAGGCATCATTTTCGCGGTCTCGGTCACGGTGCTGTTCAACACGACGTTCCTGCCATTGTTCTGGGTGGGGATAAACGGCATGAACCGGAGAGTGGGGGACTACCCCCAGGCCTACGAATCCGCGAACAAGTTTGCCTCAGTGTCGGCGTTGCTTCTCGGCTCCACCTTTCTTCTTTTCGTTGGCAACATCGCCTGGTCCGCAGTCGCAGGTCCGAAGGCCGGCTCGAATCCATGGAATGCAAGGACACTTGAGTGGCAGGTGTCGTCGCCGCCGTCGCACCACAACTTCCGCTCTCAACCCGTCATCGTCGGTCCGCCCTACGACTACGGGGTGCCCTACGTTGTCTTCCCCGACGCTGAGCCAGCACCTGAGCCGGACGAATCCGGCAAGGAGGTGCTGGTATGACCACCGAACTCGTTCCCATCGACAGGGATGGCATGCGAGCGGCAACTCGCAAGGGTCTGATCGGCGCTGCAGTCCTCGCAGTACTCACAATCATCGAGTATTTCGTAGCGATTAGCCTTGAGAATCCGCTCCTTGCGCTGTTGCCATTCGTCGCGCTAAAGGGCTGGATCATCCTCGACGTGTTCATGCACGTAAGACAGGTCTTCAAGGAGGGTGGTCACTGATGACCACCACAAAGCCTCCAAGTACCGAGTACCACCAGGACATGTCGTTCCAGCCGAGGGCGAACCTAATCGGCCTGTGGCTGTTCATTGTCTCTGAGACGTTCCTCTTCGGTGCGTTCCTCGCAGCGCGGTACTACTCGACGGGTACGGCCAAGCCAGAGGAACTCAACCAGAACCTCGCTCTCATGCTCACGATCGTCCTGCTCGCGTCCTCGCTGAGTGCCTATATGGCAGAAACTTCGATCAGGTTCAACCACAGACGGAACTTTGTTATCTACATCAGCGGAACGATCATCATGGGCCTCATCTTCCTCGGGGGCGTTGGCATCGAGCTCAAAGAAGCGATCCACCTCTACCCACCCGGTACGCCGTACGGCTCGTCGTATTTCATGCTCATTGGGCTTCATGCGTTCCATGTCGTCACCGGGCTGATCGCCCTCGGATTCGTGCTCTTCCTCGGGCTCAAGGGCCACTACGGTTCGGACGACTACTGGGGAGCCGAAGGTGTGATCAAGTACTGGCACTTCGTCGACCTTGCGTGGGTGATCATCTACCCAACGCTCTACCTCTTCTAGAGACTGGGCAAATGACTGACCCGGATGAGGTCGCTGGGACTCACACGAAACGTTGGAGATGGACAGAGCTGTTCGTTCTGATCGCAGTGTCGATGCTCGGAGTCTTCATACTCTCATCAATAGCACTGCTTATCTACACGGC
>JAMBLH010000340.1 GCA_023336875.1 Actinomycetes bacterium | reverse complement strand
CAACTCGCCGACCTGGAAGCAACGATCAACGCTGTGGACTGTGATGCGGTCGTCATTGGGACACCGATCGACCTGACGCGGATCATCCCCATCGACAAGCCTCACACTCGTGTGCACTACGACCTCCAGGAGATCGGCGACCCGGACCTCGATGCGGTGCTGTCAGACTTCGTCCGAGACATCGAGACTACACGATAAGCGGCCCGTTACGCGAAAGAGCCGCTGGACCCGACCCCCGGAGGGGTCCAACCAGCGGCTCTTATAGTTCGCCTTAGGGAGCGGAGATTTCGTTCACCCTGTCGGTGCTCGGAGGAGCAACCGGGCTGAACGCTGCCAGATAGTTGGAGAGCGCTTCAAGGTCGTTGCCGCCGTCGATCCATGTTGCGGGATCAACCTCGGTGAACGTCGTGAAGTTGTCCCCACCGGTGGTGAGGAAGCTGTTCGCGGTCACAACGTACATCGCTCCCATGTCGAGCGCTACGCCGTTCACCATGACATTCGCGATCGTGACGCCGGTGCAGTCTCCTGCAGCGATCGTCGTCGACAGGTCATAGGTGAATCCGTCTGATACGCCGAGGTGCAGGAACGGCCTGCTCGAACCGGGCGGCTGGCACTGTTCCTCGAGCACGGACACGATCTGAGCACCGCTCATATCGAAGCTGCGAATCGTGTTGCCGAACGGCTGGAACGTGAACGCTTCTCCGTAGGTCACCACACCGTCACCTTCTGGCTGGGTCTGTGATTCCGCGTACGTCAGGTCTGAACGCACACCACCCGGGTTCATGAACGCAACATCGACTCCTGTGGCCGATGTCGACCACGCCTGGGCGTCGGCAACGAGGTTGCCTGCCGCAGACTCAACGCCACGGTCGGAACCTGTCGGATCACCGCCACGGGTGATATCTGCAGTGATCGTTCCAACTGGAATGTTGCCGGACTCATCGAAGAGCGGCTGCCACTTCTCGATCACCGCGGTTACTGCAGGATCAGGGCTGAGATCGGCCTGGGCCACGGTGTGGTTCGTCGCAACGCTCAGGTCGCGGCGAATGTCATCAGTGCGCTTGTCGATGACAAGGTCGAACTCTGAAACGACTCTGCCAAACGAGTACGCACTCGTGACGATGCGGTCATTGCCAGCCGCGTCAGGCAGCAGGCAGTTGTATGGCAGGTGGGTGTGGCCGGTGATCAGAACATCGATCGCCGGGTCGAGTCCATCGTTGATCGCAACGATCGGTCCGGAGATGTTCTCGCACGCATTGACTTCACCTGGAGGAGGATTCTGGGATCCGCCCTCGTGGAGGAGTACGACGATCGCCTCAACACCCTGGGCCTGCAACTCGGGAACGAGGGCATTCGCTGTTGCTACCTCGTCCTTGAATTCCCAGCCAACGATGCCCTCTGCCGCAACCAGTGTATCGGTCGCTTCGAGTGTCATTCCGATGAATGCGATCTTCACGCTCTCGAACTTCTTGATCATGTATGGCGGCAATGGTGTTTCGCCGGTTGTCTCGCTCACAGTATTGGCCGCGAGCCACTGGAAGTCTGCGCCCGCATACGGGTCGTCTTCGAAGTAGCAGCCATCGACGGGATGGCATCCACCGTTCTGCATACGAAGCAGTTCAGTGACGCCCTCATCGAACTCGTGGTTCCCGACGCCCGAGACATCCAGGCCCATCGCATTGAGGGATTCGACCGAAGGTTCGTCGTGGAAGAGTCCTGAGAAAGCGGTCGAGCCACCGATGTTGTCACCGGCCGCAACGGTCACGCTGTACTTGTTGCCATTGCGCAGTTCAGCGAGTTTTGCCGAGAGATACTCTCCACCGCCAGCTTCGACGCCGCCAACGGTGCCATTGTCGGAGGCCTGAATATGGCCGTGATAGTCGTTGAACGCCAGTAACTGAATCTGCACCAGTTGCCCTGGTGGATCAGCCTTCTTGGCTGCTGATGCTGAAGTACTCACAAT
>JAMBLH010000339.1 GCA_023336875.1 Actinomycetes bacterium | reverse complement strand
TAGGCTCGATGGAGGGAGGCCGAGCATGCTGGCACAGGCCGTCGTCGAGAACAGAAGTTGCGGAGTGCGACCTCGGAGCAGAGTCTGAGGATGCCAGACACTGCTGTAAAGGACCGCCCGACACCCGATAGCGCCGACAATCGGCAGCTGTCGCCCCCTGCGCCGTATGTATCGGTGATGAGCGGTCTCGTTGTGTTGGCCTGGGCAGAGATGAAGCGGCTGTGGCACGGCCGTGAGCTCCTCGGGGACGATGAGCGAAGGGAAGTCATCGACCGACTGTTCCCGCGTGGGATACCACGTCGCCAGTTCTTCACCCGTTTCGTCTCTCTCATGATGCTCTCAACCGCGATCGCGGTCTTCGGCATATTGGGCGATTCCACTGCCGTGGTCATAGGCGCAATGCTCGTTGCTCCGTTGATGCTTCCTGTCCTCGGCGGAGCCGCCGCGGTGGTGATGGGCTGGCCAAGACGAATCGTGAACCGTGCGCTTCTCGTTGCGGCTGGGTCGGTCCTCGCTGTGGCTCTCGCTGCGGCGATCTCCTTCATCATTCCTGGCCGGGCCGCGTCGCTCCCAGCGGAGCTGATGGCTCGCACGTCGCCAAACTTCTTGGACCTCGGTATCGCTCTTGCCGCCGGCGCTGCGGGTGCGTACGGACAGTTGAGGCGTCACGCAGCGGATGCTCTCACAGGCGTTGCGGTTGCCGTCGCTCTCGTACCGCCGCTTGCGGTCGTGGGAATCACCCTTCAGCTCACGGAGTGGCAGCTGGCAGTGGGCGCTGCCCTGCTCTTCCTTGCGAACGTTGTTGGCATCGTCATTGCAGCCTCGGCAACATTTCTTGCTGCGGGCTTCGTGCCCGGTCGAAATCCTCTGAGGGGACACACACAGATACTGAGAGGCGTGAGTTGGGCTGCTATTGCAGCGATCATCGTCGTGCTCCCCATGCAATTCGGAAGAGGCGCCGTTCTTCCTGAAGCCGATCCGACGGAAGAGGTCATTGCGGTAGTTGAGGAGTATGTGGCTGAGCGAGGATTGTCCTCGGAAGTCATCAGCGTTGATGTGGATGTCGACAATGGTCTCACGAAGATCGATGTTGTTGTGGCAAGTTCGATGGCGGCCCCTCTCGTGGATCCCCTCGCCGAGCTACTCGCCGAGGATCTGTCGATGCCTGTGCGACTGAACCTTCTCGTTGCCTCTACGGAGACGAAGCAGGCAACCGCAGTTCCCTGAGCCGGTAAAGCGATAGCCCCGGGGAATCCCCGGGGCTATCGCCACTCTCTGGATATGTGCCTGTGTCAGCCGCCAGCCCGTCGTTGTCCGACCAGCGCCGCACCGCTCAACATGACGATTCCGCCCATGACGAGAATGATGCCTGCCACACCGAAGCCCTCCATCTGGTCACCGTTGATACCGGTAACAGGGAGCGTCTCGTCCGGCGCAGATGTCGTTCCAGGTGCCTGGGTCGTGACTGGTGCCTCGGTTGTCGGTGGTGCCTGCGTCGTGAGCGTTGTGCCCTTGATTGGGAATATCTGAGCATTGTCCGTTGCCGTGACCTCTGTTCCCAACGGTCCCGTACCGATTGCAATCGCCACGTTGTCGTATTCTGAAGCACCATCGAGACCTGCAATGGTGCAGGAATAGGTCGATGTCTCGCCGACAGCGAGGTCTCCGATAACCGCAGGGCAATCCGAGCCTGGGTCGATGGCGACCGCATAGGCATCTGTCACGTGAACATCATGCAGAGGTACAGGACCTGTGTTCGTCACATCGATCGTGAACTCGCCGGTGAGGTTGACGTAGAACTCCACGTCAGCCGTCTTGACGATCCCGATCTCAGGAGCGGGTGGCGGCAGAGTCGTCGGAGGAGTGCAGTTGACGTCGATGACCACGACGAGGCCTCCGCTGAAGACACCGTCATCACCCATGTCGAGTGTCAGCTTCACTCTCGGTCCGAGTGTGATGGCTCCGGTTGCGTCGGTCACCTTGTTCGGTGCGCCCTCAACATCTTCGAGGATCGCGACAGAGTCGCCGGTCTCGATAATGATGTTGTTGTTGGGGTGTACGGACGACTGGTTCTCAGCTGCTGCGAACCCGAGACATGTCGCTCCGATAAGTTCGGGTGGCGTCTCAACGTCTGCAAGCACGGTTTGGCTGCCAGGCGGCTCATAGATCACGGTGTCGATCGGAATAATGAATGCTGGCGCAGCAAGTGCACTAGGTGCGACGAGGATGACAAGCATCGATGCCAGCGAGAACATACTAATTAAACGCTTCATGTGAGCGCTCCCTTCCTGGAGTCCCGTCGAGTTCGAATAATTCGAACCAGTACCCCCATCGGAGGAGCAATCCCGACGACCAAGCACAACAGGCGCCCGACCTGTAACGCTTCAACT
>JAMBLH010000338.1 GCA_023336875.1 Actinomycetes bacterium | reverse complement strand
TTGATAGCGTCAGAAATCCATGGCATACTTCTGACATGACCATACGCGCAGCCAGCCCATCAACGGCAGGAGAGATCCGTCGCAAGATACGGCGGTCACCCAACCGGTTCTTCCGGAGTGCGGAGTTCGACGGAACCCGTACGGCTATCGAAAAAGCACTCGGACGCCTCGTCGAGGACGGAGAGTTGCTGCGTATCCGACACGGCCTCTACTGGCGGGGAGTCAATACCCCATTCGGAATGGCGCCTCCCAATCCACGAACGGTCGTGGCGGAGTACGCCGACGGTTACCCGGTCGGACCTGCTGGCATTTCGGCTGCGAATCTTCTGGGCCTGTCCACCCAAGTACCGCGAATCCCCGAATATGCGGTCCCCACGACGGTGCCTCCGCTCGATCGGATTCGGCTTGTGCGAAGGGACGCTCGCCGATCAAATGGGCGACGAGCAGCTCGACTTACGAAGTCGGAAGTTGCTGTACTCGAGGTTCTCGACTCTTGGGAGGCGGTCGTCGAGATCGGTGCATCCGAAGCGCTCGAACGGCTGGGCGTGATACTCCGCGACGGCACGGTGAGCCCGGAGCGACTGGCGAAGGCTGCGGCCACCGAGCCGGCGCGCGTTCGGGAGCGCCTCCGTCTCGTATTGGAGTTTGCTGGAGAGGCCACTCTCGCGAACGGTGTGCGGCCAGCCTCAACACGGAGTGTGACCGAACGGGCTCTGCAGTCGCTTGGCGGGGCGGCAGCATGACTCGATTCCGCGACGAGTACAACCTTGACGACAGCGCTGAAGCGGCGGCCCGTTCCTTCGGGGATGTCGACGCGGAAACGCTCCTCAAGGACTACTGAGTTACGCAGCGCCGAGTCTGCAAGGTCAGATCGCGAGATCTTGCCCAAGGTCGTCGCGTCGATACCCGTTACCTGCTCCGCGAGCCACAGATACTCGGCAAGCGTCAGGTATCGGGTCACCGGGCGAGGCGGTCCAGGAGTTCAGCGTCGCGTTCGAGGAGTCGCTTGGCGCGGTTGGTGAAGTCCTCATCTTGGCGGACCCGGTCGATCTCTGCGGCCAGGGCGTCGATGATGAGCGCGTTGACGCTCGTGCCTTTGACCCGGGCGACGGCCTCGGCTTCGTCGGCAAGGGACTCGGGGAGGCGCACGGTTGTCTGTTTGGTCATGGTGTCATGATATCGCGATATCGCGAGTTCGTCTAGACATCGAGAGTTCTGCCAACGTGTCAAGATCCCGGTCCTGGCGGCGTGGCTCTGAGCGTGGACGCCACACGAGGATGGGACGGACATCCGGTGTTCGGGTGTACGCAAAAGTGCTCAGCTCGCTGTTCATGGGTTCCACTCCCGATTCCCCACGGTCGCGATGACGTCCTTCGGGGCGATGTGGGAGAGGTACTTGTTCGTGGTGGCCAGCGAGGCGTGGCCCAGTTGCTGTTGGATGATCGGCATCGGGATGCCTTCCATCATCGAGACGGAGGCGTCGGGTCGTGACGCCCAGCCGCGAAATCGCAGTCGGTATGTGCGGTTGGGCATCGTGCTCGAAGCGGCTACAGATCAGTTGATCTGTGCGACTGAATCTGACTCAGCTCGGTCTGAATCCCGCGGGCGCACGGGCCTTCGAGATCTCTCAACCTGCCGCCACAATGGTGGCAATGAGCTACGGCTATGACGCCGAGGAACCGCACCTTCCAGTTCCCTTGACTGGTCCTCGCCTGCTCCAGGACTCCAAACCGCTCGAAGGGCTCCCTGGAGTTGGGGACTCTGCGATAGCCGCAGCGTCGGCCGGGAACGATGTTTGCGGACTGCAAGGCTTAACTGCACCGACCTTCCGCCGATGGAACAGGGCAGCTGAGGTGGCCGGTTCACGCTCTGGTCGTCGCGGATCACCAAGGGCACCACTTATTGATCTGCGCCGTCTACCGCTCGAAGCGCATCCGGCAGGTCCCCAACAGCCAAGAAAGAGACCTCGCGCCCCGCCCTCCTCTTTCTGAGCAGCCCGAGGCTCTCCAGTTCGAGAAGGTCGGTGCGAGATGTCTGACGCGAGACTCGGTTGGTAGTTGCGTGGGACCTGTAGGTGTATCGCGATCCGGGGTGGCGAAGAGCACGCCCGAGCAGCGCCAACTGCCGGTGGTTGAGGTCTAGGGCACCTACAAGTGATTCAACCTCATGAATCTCCGCGACCTTCGCCGCAAGATACTCGTGCATCTCGTCGAGAGCACGGTCAATTACCTTGAGTTGGTACATGATGAAGTACGTGAGGTCGTTCTCATCCGTCGCAACCTGGAGAAACGACGTGCCGTATTGCACCGGAGCCTCACGCAGGATTCGTGAGATCGACAAGTACTCAACGAGCCAGTAGCCAGACTTCAGCATCGACCAGTAGAACAGAGCTCTGGCAGTTCGTCCGTTGCCATCGACGAACGGATGGTCATAGGCGAGCCAGAAGTGAAGAACGATTGCGCGAATCACGGGATGGACGTAGCCGTCTCTGTCGAGCTCTCCGTTAGCGAAGGCACACATGAGTTCGAGCCTCTCAGGTAGCTCATCGGCGGCGGGTGGCGTGTGGAGAACCTGTCCGTCCTGATCATCCACAACCACGCGCTCGTCAGCAGGACCCTGGAGCCTCCCTGCTGCGGCCTCGTCATCAAGTGTCTTATCCGTGATGATCCGATGCACTTCGAAAACTATCTCTGGCGTGAGCGGTGCGTCAGCGACGCTTCGTGCGAACAGCATGGCGTTGAAATTGTTGAGGATCATCTGCTCGTGCCGATCCCTTGGCGCGCGACCCGACCGAATCATGTCCTTGGCTTGCTGTCGAGTGGTCGCCGCGCCCTCGAGTTGACTCGACGTAATCGCCTCCTCAAGCAGACTGTTGAAGAGATACCTATCTCGTGTTGACGCATTCGCGACCGCTTCGGGCATTGCCGCGGACCCCGATGCCTGCGTATCAATCCGATGCAGAAGTTCCAAGGCCGGATCGGGGATCAAGTAGCTGAACGAGGAACCAGCGACAGGGCGAAGATCTGTGAGGGATTTGCGACCTCCCATCCGCGCGAACTTGATAGCGAGCCACCACTCGTCAGTACTCAGTCCGTTCGGTGGTTCCAGGAACCTGAGTTTCTCGTAGTGGACATAGTCGCTGTTCACGAATTGGCCGACTCCGGCTTCGATCAACAACTCCGTGACGCGTTCGATCTCCAGAGATTTCATCATCTCTGCCATGTTTGGAGGCGTTCGGGGTATTCGCACATTTCTCCCAAGTGCTAGTTCGTACGGTTTCTGGCACTTCTTACACTAATGCTAGGAACTGCTGGTCCTCGCTGGTTTCATACACATACTCACACGATTGGGATTCGCGCTGGAGCGAGCGCAAAGTACCGGTGCGAGCCACGTCAGCGACTTGCTGATTCAATGGCAGCGCCTATGTGGACTTCGCCTGGAACCAGAACGGAACCCGCACCGCCGACCAGGGGAGGTTTGATAAGGACTCCTGACGAGCACGATGTGCTTCGGATTACAGTTGATCGCAGCCTGAACAGGAGGAACGGTGACGGACGAAGACTACGACAGGGAACTCGCACGGGTCATAGACCACACGCTGCTCAGGACGGACGCGAAGAAAGAGGACTTTGACCGCGTATGCGAGGAGGCGAAGCGATACCACTTCAGGTCGGTATGTGTCTTCTCGGGCGACGTCGAGTATGTGGCACAGAAGCTCGAGGGGTCGGACGTGATCCCCATAGCCGTCGTGGGTTTTCCCCACGGCCAAATGACGCCCGTAGCGAAGGCCTTCGAAGCTCATGATGCCATTGCGAACCGCGGTGCTCAAGAGATAGACATGGTGATTCACGTCAGCGCCATCAAGAGCAAGCATTACATCCTCGTATTCGAGGACATCCAGCAGGTGGTCAAGGCCTGCGGAGACAAACCCGTCAAGGTCATCATCGAGACGGCACTCCTCACGGACACGGAGAAGATTGCCGCATGCACCCTTGCCAAGACTGCAGGAGCGCGCTTCATAAAGACGTCCACCGGCAAGGAGGGGGGCGGAGCGACGGTCGAGGACGTGCGACTCATGCGCGAGGTCGTCGGCGACGAAGTCCTTATCAAGGCCAGCGGCGGCGTCAACTCGAAGGAGTTCGCCTACGAGCTGATCGAGGCCGGCGCCGACCGCATCGGCACGAGCAACTCCGTCGAAATCGTGACGGGTAGAACAGCCGAAGGCGGATATTGACCGCGAGTATCCGATGTTCCTGAAGGCCTCCGTGCGGGCTGACACTCCTCCACGCAATGCTCGTGGTCCTATCCCCGGTGTTGGCGCTACCGCAGAGGCGAAGAAGCCGGCACCGCAACTCACTGGTCGATGGATATTCCTTTCGGACCTTCCGGTTCCAGCATGGCAGCGACGAGCCTTCGCTCACGACCCCCCGGAGGAGGCGATCCTCGCACTGCAATGAAGCGACCGGCGCTTCGAGCTCGTGGCGAGCTTCGGAACCCACCAGTCACCCACTGCTGACGCTCCGGACAAGAAGCGTCGCGTGCGAGATGGCACCTGTCGTACTCACGATGCCTCCCAACGTACCCCTCGAGATTCCGGGGTTGCGTTTCAGCCCGATTGGGTGTGATTGGGGGGGGAGGACGACAATAGGGGTCCTGTGACCGAACGGACGCACGGGCAACAGACGAGCGGCGCAACTGACGATGACATCTTCCGTGCCGCGTACCCAAGAATGCGGCGCTACGCCGCCGTTGTGGCCCCGCCGCACGTCGAACCCGAGGACCTGCTCCAGGACGCACGCGCCGCGACGTTGAAGAAGCACCGCCTCATCGACCTCGAAAACGCCGAGTTCTACCTGCGTCGGGTGATGATGAACCTGGCGTCGATTCAGCGGCGATGGTGGATGAGGGGGAAGAAGGCCCACCAGTTGCTTGCCGCGTCATCGGACCGAACAGCGGAGGACTACCGAGCCGCCGCCGATGACTGCTTCGGTCAAGTCACGATTCGGTTGACATCGACTTCTCGTTCGATACACTATTAACGACAGGTAGCGTCACTACTTGTCGTTAGGACTACTGCTATGAGCAAGGTCAAGCAACGAACCCCCGTGACTGATCTTGTCGCGGAGGGCGAAGTCGTCATCGTCTATCAGGCCCAGAGTCAGGTACACAAGATTCCGATGCGAGGGGTGACACCCCGGTCCATCAACCCGCGCATTGCCGCCGATGTCCTCAAGATCCTGAACAAGGCAGATGCTTCCTTGGGTGACACGATCTCGGTGAGCGAGCTTGATGTTCTGAGCCGTTATCGCACTGCCAGCGACGCTGAAGTTGCCCTGGAGTTGGCCAGTGCCGCAAGGCTTCGGACACAGATCATGGACTCCGCTCTGACCGTCGGTGCCGCCGCCGGGCTCCTCGAAGTCAACGGTTCTCGGATCAGACAAAGACTGGCCGACCACTCGATCTACGGAGTGAAACAAGGCAACGAATGGCGAATCCCGGATTGGCAGTTCGCTGACAACGGACTGCTGCCTGGAATGGGTGAGTTCAACCGACACATCGATCATGAGATGGACGTTGTCGAATTGTACGGATTCCTCCACAATCCGAACGTCGATCTTGTGGTCAACGGTGAACGCATCAGTCCGCTGGTTTGGCTGCAGGCGGGTCTTGACCCAGAGCCGGTAGGTCAGATCGCCGCCGCACTCTGAAAGGCCCTTCCGGTGTCCGAGGCACTACCTGACCCAATAGCGGACAGCTTCCCACCGATTCGCGCTGCACACCTGAGGACCGTAAGCCGCCGCAGTCGACTGATTCGTATCTTCTCGCACGGCGGCAGCCACGCGACCAAGTGGAACGAGCCACGACACTATGGCCCGCTAGCGACCGGACGTTTCGATCATCATCCAGCCGGAGCCCCTTCATACGATGCAACACGCAGCGTTTGGTGCGCCACTCTAGAGATCGGCAAGGACAACAACGGACTGCATACGGCGATCGCAGAGAGGTACCAAGACACGCGCGTCGTCCCGCTCTCGTCCGGAGACACCAGCCTTGTGATCTGCCGACCCGATCGTGATCTCCGACTCCTGAATCTCGATTCCCGCTGGATAACTCAAGCCGGCGGGAATGCGGCGATCGCCTCTGGTCCCCGTAGCCAATCACGCAAGTGGGCGCGCGAGATTCGCAAACGCTACCCGAACCTGGACGGACTCACGTGGTCCTCGTCGGTGTATCCACGCGGGACGGCGATCGTGCTGTGGGACCACCACAGCGGGACTCTTGCCCCCTACGCCGATCTGATCAGTCCGCTCGGGGGCCTCACGAAGATCCTCGTACCCGTCGTGGCTGATCTGGGCTATCGCACGTCCGTGGTGCTTTGACTCTTCCGCTGAGTCGAATCGCGTGTCCTGATGTTCCAGGCCTGCTGTCTCCAGGGGTGACCCCCGGGCCCGCGCCCGAGTCGACTGTCGGGGTAGCTCTCAGCTACCGAACAACGCGTCCGGGAAATGCTCTGCTCCAGGCACCGCCCTCGACCTCGCAGCGGTCCCGGTCGGAGCGTTCGACGACACCGCCGTCCCGGAGATTCTCGGCCTGCCGACCGATCACGAACCCCTCTATCTCTTCCCCGTCGGCCGTCCGAGAGGATGACGGAACCGATCTGAGGAGACGAGCCCGGTCGATGTCGGTCCGGGCGCGTGAACCGACCGGCGTCGGAGAGGCGCCGGTCGGTTCAGCCTCACACGTTCAGTCGAAGAGCCCTGCAGCGAAGATGTCCGCCAGGTTGTCCATACTCGCTCTGAGATCCCGCTCGAGCGCTCGCGGCATCACCATGCGATCGATGGTCCTGCCGAAGAAGCTCGTCGGCTCCTCGGTCTCCAACTCCACGCGCAACTCGAACCGCTCTGGCTCGATGGCTGCGTAGTGGTATGTGAAGTGGACCACCGGCAATCCCGGTATTTCGGTGTGGAACCGCACCAACTCGCCGTCGATGAGTTCATCCAGAATGGTCACGCCTTCGATACGGCGGCCGAGCAGCTTGTAGCCGAAACGGACCTCGTCCCCCGGCTCTCGCCATCTCGCCTTCTCCGGGGCGATGAGCCCGGTCATGCTCGAGTACCACAACGGCCACGTCTTGAAGTCGTCGCAGTAGTCGAAACCGGTCTTCACCGCCACGGGATACGTGCGTGTTACCTCA
>JAMBLH010000337.1 GCA_023336875.1 Actinomycetes bacterium | reverse complement strand
GGCATCACGGTCTCTCTCCATGAATACGACGCCCGCGTCATGTTCGACATGCTGCGCGAACGGCAAATGGACATCGTCTTCTCAAATATTTCACCGGGCGCAGATCTCCCCGCAGGCCTCGAGCAGAAGCTCCTATTCACCGAGCCCCTGGTCGTCGGCGTGAGCCCTGGTCATCCCCTTGCAGAAAGGCATTCGATCTCCCTGACGGATCTCCGAGACGAACCCCTCATCGGATTTCGCCCAGGTTCAGCATTCCGCGACACCGTAGATCATGCGTTTGCGAACGCTGGGGTTGTTCCTCAGATCAGGTTCGAATCCTCGGATCTCGTCACGGTCCGTAGCCTGGCGTCTGCTGGGTTGGGAGTTGCGTTGATGCCACAGTCCCTAGCGTCGTTTCCCGGCGCGCCGATTACGGCGCTGAGCGTAGATCCGACTCCGCCCGAGCGGACGGTTGCCCTCACCTGGAGGAGCGATCTCACTTCATCACCTGCGGCACGAGCGTTCCTCGATCTGGTACTCGACCGGATCACGGACCCCGCTGAAGGCTCGACGCCACGCATTGACCCCGATTAAACACTCATGTAGAATATTGAACATGAGTTCAATTGTCTCTCGTTCCGATAGCGACGAGTCGATCGACGACCGGACAACACGTGCACGTATCCGCGACGCTGCTATCGAGTGCATCGCCGAGCACGGGGTCGCATCAACCACTGCACGCAAAGTCGCGGACTCAGCTGGAGTGTCCCCCGGACTGGTGATCCACCACTTCGGATCGATGGAAGGCCTGCGCACGGCTTGTGACGACCATGTCGCGACGGTGATTCGGCGCTACAAGCAGGAGGCGATGTCGTCCGGCCCGAATCTCGATGTGCTCGCCGCCCTTCGCAACCCCGCCATGGGACCGCTGATGGGGTATCTGGCAAGCGTGGTCGCCAGTGACTCGGAGAGAGTCGCAGACCTCGTCGACGCCCTCGTCGACGACGCTGAGGCCTACATCCAGCAGGGCGTCGAGTCAGGCATGCTGCAACCATCAGCTGACCCGAGAGGCCGAGCGGTCGTGCTCACTATCTGGAATCTGGGAGCGGTCGCGCTCCATCATCATCTGAAGCGTCTCCTGGGGGTCGACCTCACCGATACAGATGTTCTCACGGACCCAACATTTGCCGCTTATGCCGGTCCAATCTACGAAACGTACGGCAAGGGATTCTTCACCGATGCCTTTGCCGCACAAACCCGAGAGGCGCTGTCGGGGATGGCGAGGAAGCACCGCCACACGGAATCGCAAGAATTAGACACAGAAGGAACTTCATGACCGACCACATCGCTATCCAAACCGTTGGATTGAGCAAGGACTATGGAGACGTCCACGCACTCGTCGAACTGGATCTCGAGATCCACACTGGTGAGATCTTCGGCTTCCTCGGCCCGAACGGTGCAGGAAAGACGACCATGATCCGCACCATCCTTGACGAGATCAGACCCACTGCAGGGAGCGCGTCGATCCTCGGGATGGATTCCCATGAGAAGTCGGTCGAGATCCGCAACTTCATCGGCTACGTACCGGGCGACCTGGCCATGTACCCGAACTTGACAGGACGCGACACCATCACCTACTTCGCCAACCTCCGTGGTGGAGTCGACTGGGCGTACGTCGATGAGCTTGCCGATCGGTTGGACGCCGACATGGCGAAGAAGGTGGGAGACCTCTCCTCGGGAAATCGCCAGAAGATCGGCTTGATCCAGGCATTCATGAACAGACCCGAAGTGCTGATCATGGACGAGCCGAGTTCAGGCCTCGATCCGCTGGTCCAACGCGAGTTCCAATCGATGCTGCGAGAAGTGACCGCCAATGGAAGCACCGTATTCCTCTCCAGCCACACTCTCTCTGAGGTCCAGCGTGTGGCGGACCGTGTCGGCATTATCAGGCACGGCAAGTTGATCGCACTCGAGTCCGTTGCGAGCCTTCGTTCCAAAGGCATCCGAAAGGTGGAGCTCTTCTTCGATGAGTCGGTTGACGGAGCCGTGTTCGACCCTCTGCCTGGGGTGAGCGATGTCACCGTCCAGAATCACCACGTCACGTTCTCGTTCAGTGGCCAGATGGAGAGACTCATCAAGGTGGTCACTGACACATACACGCTCGTGGACATCTCCACGCAGGAGGCCGATCTGGAGGAGATCTTCCTCACCTACTACCGGGACGAGGATGTGACAGCGTGACGCTGACCAATGTATTCACGAAGACAACTCGAGATCGGTGGAAGGGTGAGGCGATCGGTGCGGTCACCCTCGCCCTTCTCTTCCTATTCGCAATGGCTGTCTATCGCGACATCGACCTCTCTGTCTATACGAGCCTGCCCGAGGTGTACCGAACCTTGGTGAGCATTCCCGCGGATGCGGATCTCGCCAGCCTCTCCTACGGAGCGATCTTTGGTTCCTACGGTGCATTGACCATGGCAGGAATGGCTCTCGCGATGGGTTCCGCATCCGTCGCTGGCGAGGAGCGCAGGGGAACGATCGGTCTGCTGCTGGACAACCCCAAGAGTCGCACCAGCATCCTGATCTCGAAGACAGCCGCAATGGTGTTCCTCACCGGCCTCGGAACACTCTTCCTGTGGGGAGTTGGACTCATCGCACCAGAGATCCTCAACGTCAGCATCGCAGGAATGCACGTTGGGGCTCTGGCCTTCCACATGTTCATGATCGCCATCTTCTTCGGCTTTCTGGCAATGGCAATCGGTGCCTGGACCGGGAGTCCGGGTGTGTCAGCAGGTGTGACCGCAGGGGTCCTCTTCATCTCATTCGTCGGCGCTGGGCTCTTCCCCATCATTGAGGGATACGAGACTGTCGCCAAGGCGTTCCCCTGGTACTACTTCAACGGAAGTCAACCTGTTAACAACGGTATCGCCTGGGGCCACATCGGCGTACTGCTCCTCGGTATCGTCGCGTTCGCCGCGATTGGCCTGATCGGCTTCAACCGTCGAGATCTCAGAGATCAGACGTCTGGCGTCACCCTTGTTGACCGTCTCCGCGCCAACCCGATGACCGAGCAGTTCGCTGACCGACTGGCCGGATCGGCCCGTGTCTCGCATATCTGGACAAAGACAGCGTCGGAGCATCAAGGGCTTCTTCTGGTGACTGCCGCCATCATGTTCCTGATGATGGGCGTCATGATGGGGCCGATGTTTGCACTCATCGATGATGCCCTTGCCGGGATGCTCGAAGGGTTCCCTGAGGTGCTTCTGGCTCTGTTCGGTGGCGGTGACATGACAACGCCCGAAGGCTGGTATCAGCTTGAAACGTTCGGCATGATGGCACCGATCTCGGTCATGGTCGCAACGGTGGCTATTGGAACAGCCGCCCTGGCCGGAGAAGAGGACCACCGAACGATGGGCCTCCTCCTTGCCAACCGGATCAGCCGAACGACGGTCGTTCTTCAGAATGTGATAGCAATGGTCGTCTACGGTTTCGTTGTTGGTGTGGCAATATTCGCTGGTGTGGCAATCGGATCCCTGTTGGGCGGGCTCGGTATGAGCGTTGGCAACATTGCTGCCACGTCGCTCCTGGTCACGCTCGTTGGACTGGTTTTCGGGGGGCTTGCCCTTGCACTTGGCGCGGCCACCGGCAAGCCGAGAGTGGCAATCTACGGGACCGTTGGAGTTGCGCTCGTCCTGTACATACTCAATGCATTCCTCCCGTTCAATGACACCTTCGCCGGATACGCCAGGTGGTCCCCGTTCTACTACTACCTGAGCAGTGACCCGCTGATCAACGGCATGAACTGGGGTCATGGTGCGGTATTGACCGTACTCGCAGCCGGTCTCATTGCTCTGGCCGTCCTCGTGTTCAACCGACGTGACCTCCGTCAGACAGGTTGATCGAGCGCCTCCCATAGCTCCCGCACGGGACGGTGATCCAAGGACTCGGGAAGGCAAACGGCCAGTATCGAACGAGCGACCATGCCCGGCGCTGGGTGGATGAGATGCTGTGGCGCACCGCGCGTTGCGAGACGCGGCAGGAATCCGACACCAAGACCCTGATCCGCAAGTCCGATGATGACAGCTGCGTCAGATACACGATGGACAACGTTGGGGGTGAACCCGCCAACAGTTCGGCAGGTGCTCTCGATCGCCTCCGCCAGCGTGCTGCCGATCGGTCCGGAAATCCATGGCGCCCCGGAAAGCGCCTCCAAGTTGACAGCCAGACCTGGAGCGGAAGGTCTGGCAACAAGATCAAGAGGCTCCGTCATGATCACCTTGGCCATCGTGGACGCCGGCGACACGAGCGTTGCTGGCTCGTGCGTGCGGACGATGGCGATGTCATGCGTTCCTGAGATGACCCCTGGGATCGCCAGGTCGGCAGGTAGCTCGGCTATCGAGACACGAAAGCCCGCCTCCGAGCCGAGATTCGCTATGACCGATGGGAGTAGGTGCTCGGCCGCGGTTGCAAAGGTCGCTACCGAGACCGTCGGGAGCTCGAAAGATTCCACCTTCTCACTGAGTTCCCTCTCTGCCAACTCAAGTTGTCGACAAATCTGAACAGCGTGGGTTGCGAGCTGTCTGCCAGCAGCTGTGAGCCGAATACCTCGTCCATCGGCAACGGTGAGGTCGACTCCGAGACGGCGAGATAGCCCCGACAGACGCTGCGAAGCCGCGGCTGGGGAGATATGCAGAGAACTAGCCGCTTCCGAGATCGAGCCATGTGCCTCGACCTCCCTGAGCACCATTAGTGATCGAGTGTCGAGAAGAAGTTCCACAACTATTAAGCATACTCGAACAATTGCCTCCGAACTGATCAATTGTTCTTTAGGGCTAAATCAGCGATGGTGGGTCGATGCCAAACAGCGTTCGTCCCGTCAATTCCGCCATGTCGAATGTCGAGAGCTCCACGCTGCTCGAGATCGCGAATCAATCCCTCCTCAGGCACGCAGGGCCGTTCGATGAGTTACTCGTGGAGCGAGCCTCCGGAACCATGATCTGGGACCGCGAAGGGAACGAGTATCTGGACTTCACCTCGGGTCAACTCTGTGCGACGTTCGGTCACAATCCAGGTGAACTGCGCGACGCCATGCTCGAATCATTCCAACGGGCTGTGCATTCCAGCAGTCTTCTCCTCAGTGAGGAGGTGATACTCCTTGCTCAAGACTTGCTCGAGCTTCTCCCGCCAAATCTCTCAAAGGTCACTCTGCTCAGCACAGGAAGCGAAGCAACTGAGGTTGGTCTCAAAGCGGCGAAGATGGCGACCGGACGTTGGGAAACGATTGGCGTGTCTCGGTCCTACCACGGGCACACTGCCGGAGCAGCCGGCGTCACCTTCCTCCCCCGTCGGCAGGGAAGCGGGCCTGGCCAGCCAGGCGTGCATTCGATCCCGGCGCCATACTGCTTCCGGTGTCCGCTCGGCGCCACCTACCCGGAATGCGGATTCGCGTGTGTTGACGTTGGTATGGACACGGTCGACACGCAGCGAACCAGCGAGATCGCTGCATGCATCATCGAGCCAATTCTGAGCACGGGTGGCATGATCGAGCCTCCCGTGGGCTATTTGGAGCATCTCAGACAGCGTTGCGACGAGCAGGAGGTACTGCTCATCCTTGACGAGGCCCAAACCGGATTGGGGCGTACAGGAGACATGTTTGCCTTCGAGTCCTCCGGTGTGGTGCCGGACGTTGTCGCTCTATCCAAATCTCTTGGCGGAGGGTTCCCACTTGCCGCAGTTGCCATCACGGATACGATCGCTGAGGAGGCGGAACGCAACGGGCTTCGATTCCTGACATCACACATGAACGAACCGTCGATGGCACTCATCGGACTCGCGATGCTCACGCTCGCAAAGGAACATGTCCAAGCTGGATCAGCAGCGAAGCAAGGCAAGAGGCTCGAATCGGCGCTGGACGAGTTGATGGATGAATCGGAGACAGTCGGTGATGTTCGGGGCCGAGGGCTACTGCTCGGGGTCGAATTCGTCATCGATCGAACCGGGCAGGAAGCTGCGCCTGAGATTGCCTCAAGAGTAGCGGCTACCTGCCGACGCCGCGGTCTTCTCGTCCAGGTCGTAGCCGGGAATGTCTGGCGTATCGCTCCACCGATAACCGTGAGCGACGATGAAATCGATCGTGCGGTATCGATCATCCGAGACAGTTTGGAGGAGGACGAGCATGCATGACGCGCATGGACAAACCTCCATCCTGGTCGCCCATTCTCCAGGCCGATCCCGAGACCAGAGTGACAATCGCAAAGGATCAGGAACGAACTCGGACGCTTGGACGGGTTGACAAGTCACCACCAAGTGACTTAGTATGTCACCACCGAGTGACACACTGCTTGCCCCGACCACAGGAGAGTTCATGACAACCAGCGAAGACATCCACGTTGTATTCGGAACAGGCGCCATCGGTATGGCACTCATCGAGGAGCTGCACGCCAGCGGGAAGCACGTTCGGGCAGTGAACCGCAGCGGCAGCGGCGACGTCCCCAATGGAGTCAACGTTTTGGGCGGTGACGCGACAAGCAGCGAATTCACCAGGGCAGCATGCGCCGACGCCAGCGCCGTTTACTTCTGCCTCAACCCGCCTTACACGAGCTGGCCAGAACTATTTCCGCCGCTTCAGGCCGCGGTGATCGACGGGGCTGCATCTGCGGGCGCGAAGCTGGTCGTCGCGGAAAACCTCTACATGTATCCACCTATGAACGGGCAACCGCTCACTGAGGATCTTCCCTACACCGCAACGACACGCAAGGGTGCGGTGCGAGGGCGGATGTCGGAGAATCTCATGGCAGCACACGAAAGTGGTCAGCTGCGGGTCACAGCTGGACGTGCGTCTGACTACTTCGGGCCGCGCGGTCTGCTGTCGGCCATGGGCGAGCGTGTGTTCTATCCAGCCCTCGTTGGAAGGAAAGCCCAGGTCATGGGAAACCCGGACGTCCTCCACACCTATAGCTACATCCCGGACATCGCCAAAGGTCTTGCCATTCTCGGCGAGCGCGACGAAGCCGACGGCCAGGCATGGCACCTCCCCAACGCTCCAGCGATCACAACCAGACAATTCATCGACCATGTGTACAACGCAGCGGGCACCGCGTTTGGTATCTCAGCGATGCCGCGCTGGATGGTCAACACGGTCGGACTCTTCAACGGCAACGTCCGTGAACTCAAGGAGATGCTCTATGAGTTCGAAGATCCCTTCGTCGTCGACGACAGCCGGTTCAAGGCTACGTTTGGCGACATCGCCACGCCACTGCCCGAAGCGATCGACACGACGGTCGCCTGGTTTCGGGCCAATCCGAAATGAGCGAAACGGCTGAGCTCGCTGGTACCAAGAACAAGGAAACCACCAAACTCCGTCTCATCTCCGCCGTCGGGTCGTTGCTCGCCCGTGGCGGGTTCAGCGCCCTCGGAATCAATGCCGTGGCCGATGAGGCTGGCGTCGACAAGGTCCTGATCTACCGCTACTTCGGTGGAATGGCCGAATTGCTCTCCGCCTTCGGTCGGAGCAGCGATTTTTGGCCAAGCGTCGCAGAGGTCGTAGGCGAGGATCCCTCCAAGCTGATGGAGCTCTCCCTCGCCGAGCGGTGGGCGATTGGTCTCAGCCGTTATGCCGCCGCGTTGCGGGAACGACCGGTCACGAAGGAGATCCTCGCCTGGGAACTGATCGAGGAGAACGATCTCATCCAGATCCTCAGAAAAGCTCGAGAAGAATGGTTCGAGGATTTGATGACTCACTTCCCCGACGACCCGGACGCAACCGACGCCGATCTCGTCGGCACAGTCCTTCTCATTGTCGGCGCCATTCACTACTTCGTTGTATTGGGCCGACTCCAGGGCAACTTCAGCGGAATCGAAATCGATGCCGATGCCGGTTGGGAGTACCTGGACGTACTCATCTCGACCATCTTCGAACGAACACTGACGAATCCCGACTGATCGGATCTCTAAGTTCCCCCGATCAAGTTCTCACCCATATTTGCCGATGGTTGCGGTGAGGCCCTGTTTGTCGCGCCACCTCGGACGCGGCCGTCCGAAGGAGGACACGTGTTTGGACGAATCGCCATTGCTTGCGGGTCAATCGCCGTCGTGTTCTTCATGACGTCCGGGCCAGCCGCTGGCGCCGACTATCCGCCTCCCGGCAATCCTGACGGTGCAGCACCTGTACCAGCAGAGGCGCGGGCCGTCGATACCTCATCGCCTGATCGGGTTATCGGCAATGGAACTCCTGCCTCGTGCACCTCAGCCGCTGTCGTAGATGCGGTAGCGACTGGGGGGATCATCACGTTCAACTGCGGTCCAGCACCCATCACGATCGACATGTACGCAACGGCCAAGGTGTTCAACAACGCAAGCGACGAAATCGTCCTCGACGGCGGAGGAATCGTGACGCTCAACGGTCGAAACGCCATCCGCATCCTGTACATGAACACATGCGACCCTGCCCAGGTGTGGACCACGTCGCACTGCCAGAACCAGAGCTACCCGCGGCTCACCGTTCAGAACCTCACGTTCATCAACGGCAACTCCAAGTCTGAAACCACCTATGACGGCGGCGGTGCAATCTGGGTGCGAGGTGGCAGGTTCAAGATCGTGAACTCCAGGTTCTTCAACAACGTGTGCGCCGACGTTGGCCCAGACGTGGGCGGCGGAGCGGTGCGGGTGTTCAGCCAGTTCAACACACAGCCGGTGTATGTAACCAACAGCACCTTCGGAGGGGCACCGGGGTTGGGCAACACCTGCTCCAACGCAGGGGCGCTGTCGAGCATCGGTGTGTCATGGACGATCACAAACAGCCTGTTCACAGACAACGACACCACAGGGTGGGGCGCGAACCCGGCGAAATCCGGCACACCAGGCGGGGGGAACGGTGGCGCCATCGCTCTCGACGGAAACACGTACACGCTACGCGTTGTTGGCTCCCGATTCGAGAGGAATCACGCCCGAGCAGGTGGAGGAGCGATCTTCTACGTATCGAACAACCGCACAGGCGAGCTGTACATCCATGACTCATACATCGTTGGCAATCCCTCTGACAGCTTCGAAACAAGGGCATATCCGGGGTTCTTCATCATCGCCAAATCGGGGTTTCCCGTGGTAACGAACTCGTTCATCTCCGAGACACCGCCACCAACCTATGAGGGGGTAGCGGGGGGCGACTCCCCCGGGTTCGTAGACCCCTCATCGGGTCTGTGGACGCTTTTCGACTTTGAAGGAGACACTCGGTCGTTCTACTTCGGAAACCCTGGCGACCTCCCGTTCCTAGGCGACTGGAACTGCGACGGCATCGCCACACCAGGTCTGTATCGGCAATCCGATGGCTACGTGTATCTCCGAAACACCAACTCACAGGGCAACGCGGACGTCTCGTTCTTCTTTGGGAACCCTGGCGATGTACCTCTTGCAGGGGACTTCAACGGTAATGGGTGCGATACCGTTGGCTTGTATCGCCCGTCCCAGGGGAGGTTCTTCGTGATCGACGAGCTCGGATCTGTCGACAAGGGTCTCGGAGCAGCCACAACCTCCTATCTATTCGGCAACATCGGTGACATCCCATTCGTGGGGGACTTCGATGGCGACGGCACCGACACCTTCGGGCTGTATCGCACGACATCTGGTCTGATGTACTTCAGGAATATCCACGTCCAGGGGAACGCGGACCTGCAGTTCTACTTCGGGGATCCGGGGGACCGATTCGTTTCTGGGGACTGGAGCGCAGATAACAAGTCATCTCCTGGTGTGTTCCGTCCCTCCACCCAGACGCTCTACGTACGGTTCACCAACACACCTGGAAACGCTGACGCTGTCGTTGGTGGAGCTTCACCAGCGCTCATCCCCGTCGCAGGATTCCTCGGAGACCTTCCGTAGAGGACATGCAACGCCTTTGGCCTTGAGGCCGTGGGAGCTATTACGCTCGTCTGATGGCCGACGCCACCCGCAAAACGCCCCGGTACCACAGAGTCCTCTTCGGCGCTCTCTCGATTCCTGGAGTGATACTCGGAGCTGTCCTGTTGTGGTTCTCCTTTGGATCGAGTCTGCTCCCACGCGAGCCAATGATGCAGGGAGTCCTCGGCGCGCTCTCCTTTACGTTCGGATACGCCATCGGTGTGCTCGTCTGGTTTCTCATCAAATGGGTTGCCAAGCTCATCAGCAAGCCGATCCCGAAGGATGCCGGTCCAACCTGGCTCCGATGGGTGGCCATTGGGTCAATTGGAGCGATCTTCGTTATTGAGATCCTACGATGGCCAACCTGGCAGTCGGAGCAGCGGATCCTTGTCGGACTCGATGAACTCAGCGCAACAAGTGGACTCATGGCCGTGGTGTGGACCCTCGCGTTCACTGTTGTGCTCATGTTCATCGGACGCTCGATCAGGTGGCTCGTGTGGAAACTCGATGTGTTCAACGGGCGCCACATGGCGCCGCACATGGCCCGAGGCGTCTCTGTTCTGATCATCGTTGGCATCGTTGGAGGTATGTACTGGTTCATCGCGAGCAGCGGACTGACCGCATTTGCAAACGAACGGTTCGGTCCGGGAGATGACACGACCCTCGAAGGCATCACCCAGCCGACCGAGCCGGAGTACTCCGGCTCACCCGAATCGCTAGTGGAGTGGGATGACCTCGGATTCCAGGGCCGCACCTTCGCAGGATCAGG
>JAMBLH010000336.1 GCA_023336875.1 Actinomycetes bacterium | reverse complement strand
GGAACGGAGGGACGCGTACTCGCGGTATTCCAACCCCACAGGTATACCAGGACGGCTGAGCTTGGACCCCAATTCGGGGAGCCTCTTGCGCTCGCGGACCACGTGATCGTCACCGATGTGTACGCCGCTGGCGAGATGCCGATCATCGGTGTGTCAGGAAGGATCATCTCCGAGGCGGCTGTGGCGGCCGGTGCGGAGACAACCTACGTCCAAAACCTCGCTGACATTGGTGCCATGGTTGCCGACCTCGTTGCTCCGGGAGACACCGTGCTCCTCCTCGGCGCCGGCGACATCACGTCGCTCGTACAGCCCATCGCGTTGGCGATCGAGGTGAGCTCATGATCGACCACGTCGCTGTTCGGAGCGAGGTTCCTTTGGCTCCTCTCACGACATACAAAGTGGGGGGACCGGCCAGATGGTTTGCGGAACCGCATGATCTCGAGGAACTGCGTTCGATACTCGAACTTGCGCCCTCGAATACTGATGTCACTGTGCTCGGGCGGGGAAGCAACATCGTTGTCTCAGATCGCGGCATCGACGGATTGGTACTCCGGCTCGGTGGGGCGTTTGGTGCGGTTGACACCACCGGTGCCGACCGCGTTGTTGCCGGAGCTGGAGCCGCGTTGCCCAAGGTTGCGAGGGCGGCCGCCTCGGCCGGCAGAGCCGGTCTCGAATTCTATGTGGGGATACCCGGATCGGTTGGCGGAGCGGTTGCGATGAACGCTGGCGGCCATGGATCCGACACAGCTGCGGTACTGGAGGAGGCGGTTGTGGTTGATCTCAGAACCGGTGCACTATCCAAGCGAGAAGTTGAGAGTCTTGGATTGTCCTACCGCTCTTCAAACCTGACCGCGTCTGAGGTGGTCGTGCAGGCAACGTTCGCAACTTCATCCGGGGATCCTGAGGTGTTGGAGGAGAGGCTTAGGGAGATCACGAGATGGCGGAAGGAGTTTCAGCCGGGCGGTACATTGAACGCTGGCAGCGTGTTCAAGAACCCCGACTCCGAAGCTGCTGGCGCGATTATTGACAGGTGCGGTCTCAAGGGGATGTCGGTTGGGCCTGTCAATGTCTCTGACGTGCATGCCAACTTCCTTGTTGCTTCACACGATGCAACGGCGGCCGACATCCATGCCTTCGTGTTCGAGATCCAATCGAAGGTATTCGAATTGACACATATCACGCTCGAACCAGAGATACGATTCCTCGGATCATTCGACGGAAGCGGAGATGAACAATGACGGTGATGGATCCTCGCCTGGCTGAGCGAAGGAAATCCGTTTCTGAGGATCGTGCACGGAAACGCCTACGGTGGATTCTGATCGTGATCGCCGCGATTTCCCTCCTCGTCGGATCGCTGTGGCTTGTGAGATCTCCTGTCCTCTCCATCAGGCAGGTAGAAGTGGTCGGAGCAGAAGTCTCGGACCCTCGGGCCGCGGTACATGCATTGGGTATGGATGTCGGAACTCCAACGATCGATGTCAGCGGCGATGCCATCACCCGTGCGATTTTGGAAGATCCCTGGGTGAAGAGTGCGAGCGTACAGGTGAAGTGGCCGGGTTCGGTCACGATAGAGGTCACCGAGAGGACCCCAGTGGCTCCGGTGCTCGCGGGGGAGCAGTGGGTGCTCGTGAGCCGCGACGGCGGTGTGATCATGGCCGTTGGCAACCCATCGGACGACGACGCACTGGTGGCAATCGATCTGGGTCCGATCGCGCCAGGTTCTCTGGTCACGGAGTCGTTGGTCCTCGGTGCTCTGGAATTCATCGAATATCTACCGATCGAGCTTCGCTCCGGCGTCAGGGTCAGGACAACGGGAGAAGGGCTCGTTGCAGACGTGCAAGGTCATGGTATTCGTCTCGGCCGTCCAGTCGATATGGCTCGGAAGGCGACCGTTCTTGTCGCGCTTCTCGACAGCGAGCTGCCCGAAGGAGTCACGATAGATCTCATTGCACCACTCAGGCCTGGAGTGGCCAACCCTCAACCTGAAGTTGAGCCTGAGGAATAAGTACTGCATCAACCTTGAAGTCATGGCTAAGGTTTAGCCATACCTTCTTGGGGAGAACAAGACATGACCACAGACGACACAAGACCGCCAAGTACTTACCTTGCTGTGATCAAGGTGATAGGTGTCGGCGGCGGTGGTGTAAACGCCGTCAATCGAATGATCGAACATGGTGTCGGTGGCGTTGAATTCATTGCCGTGAATACGGACGCTCAGGCTCTCCTCATGTCAGACGCAGATCTAAAGCTCGATATCGGTCGCGAGTCCACACGGGGCCTTGGCGCCGGTGCGAACCCTGAGATCGGGCGAGAGGCTGCTGAGGATCACAGAGACGAACTCGAGGATGCTCTCACTGGTGCCGACATGGTGTTCATCACCGCAGGAGAGGGCGGCGGAACAGGCACAGGTGCTGCTCCGGTGGTCGCCGAGGTGGCACGAGCGGCTGGCGCACTGACCGTTGGCGTCGTAACGAGACCGTTCGGTTTCGAGGGTCGACGGAGAAGCGTCCAAGCTGAACAAGGGATCCAAGCGCTCAAGAGCGCTGTCGATACGCTCATCATCATCCCAAACGAACGCTTGCTCGAGATAGCAGAACCGTCAACGCCCATTGCTGATGCATTTCTCATGGCTGACGACGTGCTGACGTCTGGCGTGCAAGGCATTACAGAACTCATCACGACCCCAGGGCTGATAAACGTCGACTTTGCCGACGTAAAGGCAGTCATGTCGGACGCGGGGTCCGCGGTCATGGGAATCGGCCGCTCAACTGGAGACAGCAGGGCTCTGCAATCTGCAGAGAAGGCCATTGCCAGCCCACTCCTTGAGACGTCGATGGAGGGTGCGCGCGGCGTGTTGCTGTCGATAGCAGGACCGAAGGATATGACCTTGCACGAGGTGAACACCGCGGCGACCTTGATTTCGGATTACTCGGATGCAGACGCAAATATCATCTTCGGAGCCGTCATTGATGAGACACTCGGGGACGAGATGCGTGTAACGGTTATCGCCGCTGGCTTCGACAGGGACCGTCGCGGCAGTTTCTCTGGTCAAACCTCGAGGTCGGATCGCCCCTCGATTCTTGATGGACCACAAGACGGCATGCAATCTGGAATCGAGCTGTCGGCCACCGATGAGATGGACATTCCAGGTTTCGTGAAGGGATGATCCTGGCTCGGGGATTCCCCGGGATCGCCTTCACTGAGGTAAATGACGGCGATCTGCGCCACGATATGGTTGCTCGGCGCACCGTGTCAGATACGTTGGGGATACCCCACGGATGGGCGGTCGCGAATCAGGTCCACGGTTCGCACATAGCTATTGCACGCTCTGCAGGCAACGTCGGGGAGGCGGACGGAATAGTCACCAGCGTCACGATGCTCCCGATCGCCGTTTCCGTCGCCGATTGCGTTCCGGTTGTCCTCTTGGGTACTTGCTCGGTTGCAGTCGTTCACGCCGGCTGGCGTGGCGTGGCATCTGGAGTCGTGGGGTGTGCGCTGCGCGCCATGGACGATTCCGGCGATCGTGTGCAGGGTGCAGTGATCGGTCCGCATATAGGTCCGTGTTGTTTTGAGGTTGGCTCCGAGGTGGTTGACGCCGTCGGTGGATACGCAACGAGGACATCGAACGGGACTCTGAGTGTCGATCTGGCTTCGGCGATACGCGATCAGTTGGTCGGTGTTGAGATCGAGAGTGAAGTGGAGTGCACGATGCATGACGATCGGTTCTACTCCCATAGAAGAAACGCAACGAAGGAACGTCAGATGGCAGTGGCATGGATATCTCAGGATTGAGTCTCGTCCGGTCGGAGATCGCTGAAGCTGCGTCTCGCGCCGGTGTTGGCGCGGATGAAATATCTCTCGTTGCGGTCTCGAAGGGGAGATCGAACAGCGACGTCATGCAGGTGGCGAACGCAGGACAGCGATTGTTTGGGGAGAACCGCCAACAAGGGCTCGCCGAGCGTATTTCCTATGACTTCCCCGATGGAACACGGTGGCAGTTCATCGGCCCGCTGCAGAGTCGGAAGGTCCCCTTCGTGCAACGCAATGTCTCCTTGATGCAGTCCATGGATCGTCTATCCCTTGCGAACAAATGGGTGACGGCCGGCAGGACTCCTGTGCTGTTGCAGTTCAACGTTGGGCTTGAGCCCCAGAAATCTGGCTTCGCGCCATCGGTCGCGGACCAGACAATCGATGTGATGTTGGAGAGTGGGCTCGACGTCACTGGTGTCATGGCGATCCCGCCGTTGTCGCGAGACGCCGATGCAGCGCGGCCGTACTTTCGTCAACTGCGTGAGATCTTCGACCGCTACAGGGAGCGATACGAAGGAATCGAACATTGCTCGATGGGCATGTCAAACGATTTTGCCGTTGCGATCGAGGAAGGGTCGACCATGGTTCGCGTTGGAAGGGCTATCTTTGAACCAACGGACGACTAGGAACACACAGGAATCGAACATGGCATCAATGTGGAACAAGACGCTCTTCTACCTCGGCCTGGTTGACGAGGATGACCAAGGGTCCAGCACAATCGAATCATCCGTTGGCGAAGTGACCCAGATCACACCCATTCCGGATTCCTCGCGTGGCCCTGCCCAAGCGTCGGCACCAGATGGCTCAGCGACGTCAGCGGTTGCAAAACCGGGATCTGGTGTTGCAGGACGCAGGGTGGAGCCACCCGCATCCTCGAGGCAGCGCGTCTCGGACGATCGTGTGTACGCAGAGGCGGGCGTCTACATCCATCCTGGGGCATCGACAGGCACTCCAGCCGGGAGGACAACGCTCCGTTCGGAGCCGGAATCGCACATCATCGTCGCGCGCAACTTCTCTGACGCACAAACACTGGCGGATGCGATTCGAGGCGGCCGCAGCGTGGTCCTCGACCTTCGGACTACAGAACCGGAGATGGTGAGACGGATAGTTGATTTCGCGTCAGGGCTTACGTACGCCCTCGATGGGAAGATGGCCAAGACGGCTCTGGGCGTCATTGTGGTCACACCTGCGGGTGTCTCGCTTGGCGTCGCCGAGCATGACCGGCTCGCAACCCTTGGACTCCTCGACGACGAGAGCTGAAGTGGACTTCATCCGGCTCATCGTCAACTGGTTCGTTCTCCTCATGCTGTTGTGGATCGTCCTGTCGTACATCGTCACGTTCGGCAAGGCGGGTTGGGACTCTCCCGTTCGCAAGATCTACGACGGTCTCTCCAAGGTGATCGAGCCCGTTCTCCGACCGATCCGAGCTGTCGTTCCCCCCGTCCGGATGGGTGGAGCCACTCTTGACCTGTCGCCTCTGATCCTGATCCTCGGTCTTTCGTTCTTGGCACGTGTTCTCTGACAGCCAAAGGCCGCCAAAGAACACGTGCAAGCTGACAGCTGTCAGCATTCAGACGTCAGCCGGCGCAGCTGGCGGGCTCAGGCCTTTTCGATCGAAATGGTCACTGTGGCGTCGCCGATCGTGAAGATCTCGCCCTCGTTGGATCCCTCTGTCATTGTTTCGGCCAGTACCTCGGCTGCAATCATGTCCAGGTGATCGTCGAAGGCGGCGGAAATGGATGCGTGAGGACTTGCCCAGATAACATCGATACGATCGGTGACAGCGAGGTCGGACTGTCTTCGCAGGCCCTGGACTCGGTTCACAAGTTCTCTGGCCATGCCCTCGACTGCAAGCTCTTCGGAGATGTCCGTGTCGAGGGCGACAGAGATGGATCCTTCCGCTGCAACAACGGTGCCCTCACGCGGGATGCGAGATACCACGATGTCAGATGCTTCGAGCACGATTCCCTCTGAGCTATAGGTCGATCCGTCGAGCAGATCAGCGATCGTCGCGTGGTCCAGGGCCGCGATCAGCGCGGCAACCCGTTTCGTGTCCTTCCCGTAGCGAGGTCCGAGCGCCTTGAAGTTGGCTTTCGCCTGGAGGTCGATGAGGCCGGCTTCGTCACCGTGGATGTCAACACGCCCAACATTGAGTTCATCAGCAATCAATGCCGAGTGAGTGGCTATTGCAGCCTGTGCCGCGGCTGAGCGGGTGACGATTGTTACTGCAGTGAGTGGTTGGCGCACTCGCAGGTCGTGACGCTTGCGTAGTCCACGTCCGAGGTTCACAACCGTTCGGACGGTGGCGATCGAACCTTCGAGTGCTTCATCGATCGCGGCAGGATCTGCTTTGGGATAGTCCGTGAGATGAACGCTGGGGAGAGCCTCAGGATCGACATGGCGAACGAGGCCCTGATAGATTTCCTCAGTAACGAAGGGAAGAATCGGTGCGGCGACCCTGCTGAAGAGCGACAGGACCTCGTAGAGGGTTGCAAAGGCAGCCATCTTGTCGGAATCGTCCCCCGCCGTGCGATGCGCCCAGAATCGTCTTCGTGACCGTCTGATATACCAATTCGTGAGATCCCCGACGAAGTCGATGATCGGTGGCACCACTGCATAGAGCCTGTATGCCTCCATCTCTCGATTCACGCTTGCGACGAGACTTTGCAGGACAGAGATGATCCACCTGTCCATCTCTGGACGATCCTCAAGGGCGGGCGCTGACTGCAGATCCTCGGGAGTCAGGCCATCTGCTTCGGCATATGTCGTGAAGAACGAGTAGGAGTTCCACAGGGGAAGCAGCACCGTCCTGACCACATCGCGAACTCCGCTCTCCGCGAACCGCACGGGTTCGCCTTTCACGATCGGGGAGTTGATCAGATAGGCTCGAAGCGCGTCGGCCCCGAGCTCGTCGAGTATGTGCATCGGGTCCGGATAGTTCTTGAGCGACTTGGACATCTTGCGCCCGTCCTCTGCGAGAACCATGCCGGTGACGATGCAGTTCTGAAAGGGGGCCTGGTCGCGAATCGCTGTGGAGAGGATCAGCAGCGTGTAGAACCACCCACGTGTTTGATCAAGGCCTTCGGCGATGAAATCCGCAGGGAACCGTTTCTCGAATCGGTCCTCGTTCTCAAACGGATAGTGGATCTGGGCAAAGGGCATGGAGCCACTCTCGAACCAACAGTCGAGAACTTCCGGAACGCGGATCATCGTGCCCTCGCATGAGGTGCACGGCCACGTGACAGGGTCGATGAACTGCTTGTGAAGATCGTCAAGCATGACTCCGGATCTCTCGAAGAGGTCTTCCCTCGACGAGATCGCAACCTGCTCATCGCATTGGTCGCATTCCCATACCGGGATGCCAGAACCCCAATAACGATTCCTGCTGATTGCCCAGTCCCTTGCGTCTGCAAGCCAGTTTCCGAAGCGATTCGTGCCGATGGCTTCGGGAACCCAACGAATGTCCTTGTTCACCTCAACCATTCGGTCACGGAAGCTCTCAACCGCGACGAACCAGGTCGGTATTGCCTTGTAAATGAGCGGCGTTCCTGTCCGCCAGCAGAACGGATATGAATGTCTGATCGTTTCCTGCTTGACCAGCTTGCCAGAGATCTCCAGCAGATCGATCAGTATCCGATCGGCGTCCTTGACATTCATGCCCTCGACGTGTGTGGCTTCGGATGTGAAGCGCGCTGTGGCATCCACAGGATCGACTAGAGAATCGATCGCTGCCCGTTGAAGGGCAAGAAAGTCGTCCTCGCCATACGCAGGAGCCATGTGTACCAGTCCCGTCCCTTCGTCAACCGTGACGTGGTCAGACGGGATGGTGATGAAAGCTCCGTTCTCTCGCTCACTTGCGAAGTAGTCGAATGGAGGCTCGTATGGCACGCCGACGAGGGCAGAGCCGGGAGCCGTCTTGATGATCTCAACGTTGTCATCGAACACTGACTCCACAAGAGCGGACGCCACCCAATAGTTCTTTGCTGATTCAGGTGCTACGACCCTGGAGTACTCGATGTCCTCGCCGACCGCGATGGCAAGGTTGCCCGGCAGAGTCCACGGTGTTGTGGTCCAGATGACCAGTTGATCTCCAGCTGACGCGGCGCCAGCGTCGGCAGTGACCGTCAAAGCAACAGTTACCGCTGGATCATCAACGTCTCGATAGTCGAGGTTCGCCTCGAAATTGGACAAAGGAGTTGTCGCACCATATGAATACGGGAGCACCTTGAAGTCGCGATACACAAGACCCTTCTTCCACAACTCCCCGAAGACCCACCACACGCTCTCCATGAAGTCGACATCCATGGTCTTGTAGTCGTCCTCGAAGTCGACCCACCTGCCCAGGCGACGAGTGATCTCCTCCCAATCTCCAGTGACGCTGTTGACCATGGTTCTGCAGGCCTCGTTGAACTTGTCGACGCCAAGCTCATGGATCTCGCGCGGGCCGGAGACCCCGAGCTGCTTTTCGACCTCCATCTCCACAGGAAGACCATGCGTGTCCCAGCCGAAGCGGCGTTCGACTCTGTGGCCCCGCATGGTCCAATATCGCGGCACAATGTCCTTGATGACGCCCTGGAGCAGGTTGCCATAGTGAGGTGAACCGGTCGCGAACGGTGGGCCGTCGTAGAACGTGTACTCGGTGTCTGGGTCTCGCGAAGCAACCGAAGTCCTGAACGCGTCAATCGAGTCCCAGAACTCCAGGATCCGCTGGTCGAGTTCAGGGAAGTCAACTGCTGAATTGACCCTGCGAAAGGTCTTCGGGTCGGTTTCTCTCTCTGTCACGATTGTCCTCAGTTTCGCCACCGTCTGGTGCCGGGACGGAGGAACCGCGGTACCACCCGGCTTGCTGGCACTGCCAGCCGCTCAATTTGCCAGTGTCGTTGGCAGACGACGGGTTCTACTCCTCCAGGGGTTCTTCCCGTTGCTCGAGGGTGATGGCTATCCGTTGATGGATCCGGTCTCACACCAACACCGGTCGCTCGCTTCCATCACGCACGGATAGTGCGTCCCTGTCAAAGCGTTTGCCGATGGTAGCCGCCACACGATGTGTGTCGTGCGTTACCGTCTCTCATCATGGGACACCACCTGATCCGAGAAACCACGCGCGGCGTTGAAGTCGATCTGCTGATTGTTCCCAATGCCGCAAGGGCGGGGGTGGTGGGTGTACACGGCGACAGGGTGAAGATCCGCGTGGCGAGTCCTCCGGAGAAGAACAAGGCGAACGCAGCCGTAGTCGACCTGTTGCGTGGAGTAACCGGTGCCAGGGGGGTTGAGGTGACGAAGGGTCGCACGGGGCGTCATAAGACGGTTCTTTTGACAGGAGTTGCCCTGGATTCGGTGAGAGAATCGTTGGAGGCGCCATAGCCGGAGGTGGCATCGGGTCGCGACGGCGCCGGTAGCGCCGACCGTACAGGGAGGAAACGTGCCGCCGCTCTCGTGTCAACGTCGTCTCGACACTTTCCGCACATCCCGATGGTGACGTGGATGGTGACCTTCACCCGCCCCCAACGCAACAATGGATGAAGCTCTTGAGGTGCTGCGTGTTGAAATCGCCGACGCGGACGGCATCTATGGTGACGCGACGCTCGATGACCTGGAACGATCCGAACGCTCCTTCTACAGTCTTCGGTGGATCCTCGCACACCTCATTGAGGAGTACTCACGCCATCTCGGTCACACCGATCTCATCCGCGAGGCGATCGATGGCCAGACGGGGGAGTAGGGCACAACGCGATCAGCTTTGACGGGAAATCGTCAACAGCATTCTGGTTGCTGCTACATTTCCACGCCGAGGAGGATGTGTGACCAGAGATTTAGCAGCATCGACGCTTGAGAAGCTCAGCAGAAAGCTTCAGATCGAACGAGAGCGTCTTGAGAGCATCATTGAGGAACATGAACTCGAAATCGAGCAGAGCGTCATCGCGATAGGATCAGCTGATCGGAACGCCGATCCTGATAACGTCGATGGAGGAGCTTTCAACGTCGAGATCGAGATGGAGAATGCAACGATCCAGAATGCGAGGGATATGCTGTCCCAGGTTATTCATGCCCAGGATCGAATGGAAAAGGGGTTGTACGGCATATGCGAAGTGACGGGCAATCCGATCCCGGTGGCGAGACTGGAAGCTCTGCCATACGCGACGACGACGGTGGAAGCGGCAAACCGCATCTGAGTAATCGTACGTTTGCAGCCGGCGTCGCGACGATAGTTGTCGTACTCGACCAGCTCACCAAATGGTGGGCAACGAACGCGCTCGCTGATGGACCGATTGTTGTTGTCGATGGATTCTTCCAGTTTCGGTTGACCTTCAATACCGGTGCTTCCTTCTCGCTGTTCAGTGGTGGTGGGCAGATCCTTGCTGTGATAGCGATCGGAGTCGTTGTCATGATCTTCTACATGCTTGGTGATGCAAGTAGACGGGTTGAGGCGCTCGCGCTCGGGTTGGTGCTCGGTGGTGCGCTCGGAAATCTCGTTGATCGGATCTTCCGCGGATCAGGTCTCCTCGATGGAGCGGTCGTCGACTTCATCGATTTCGACTTCTTCGCTACGTTCAATGTGGCTGACATGGCCATCAACATTGGGGTGCTGGTTCTTCTCATCGCGGTGTTCTGGAAACGTTCGTGACTCACGTCACGGTCACGGTTCCGTTGGAGCTCGATGGGCAGCGGGCCGACAAGGCGCTTTCGGTGCTCCTGGATGCTTCACGCGCAGTTGCCAGGTCCATCATCGATGCGGGCGATGCACAAGCTGATGGGCAGCCGCTCAGTCCGGCTCAGAAACTGAAGGCCGGGACGGTCGTGGTCGCAACGACGCCAGACATCGACGTGGAGCTGTTGCCTGAGGAGGAGGTTCGATTCGATATCGTCCATGCCGATGATGATGTTCTCATCGTCGACAAGCCCGCTGGCCTTGTAGTACATCCAGGAACAGGTCGTGCAAGCGGAACACTTGTCAACGGTCTTATTTCGCGATACCCCGAAATTGTCGGTGTCGGTCAGGACTCCAGATGGGGCATTGTCCACCGCCTCGACAGAGACACGTCCGGTCTGCTTGTCGTGGCGAGGTCTGAAGAGGCATACGGGCGGCTTGTCGACATGATGAAGGCGCGTGATGTGTCCCGACGCTATCTGAGCGTGGTGCAAGGTGTGTTCACCAACACTATTGGAACGATCGATGCGCCTATTGGACGTGACCCAGAGAATCCCACGCGGATGCATCTGAACCAAGCAGGCAGACCAGCACGCACGCACTACAGGAGACTTGCGGACTGGTCCCAGGGTGACGCAAGCCTCCTTTCCGTCACTCTCGAGACAGGGCGGACACACCAGATCCGCGTCCACATGAGATCTATTGGCCACCACATCCTCGGCGATGGCGTGTATGGACGCAGAGGCGTGACCGGTGACCCAGGTCGAACGTGGTTGCACGCGAGGCAACTTGGCTTTGACCACCCGGTCACCGCTATGAAGATGGAGTTCGTTTCGGCGCTTCCTGCCGATCTTTCCGATAGTCTTTTGTCACTTGGCGAACCGGCCAGTGGAGAAATCGTCGACATCAACGGAGAAGTACTGTGACCGTGTACTACGAGCGGCTTTCGAATCTCGATGCCTCCTTTCTCGCCCTTGAGACCAGAACAACACATATGCACGTCGGCGCCGTCGCGATCTTTGCGCCGGGACCATCCATAGGTACTGAGGGGGTTGACATTGCAACGATCCGTGACCTCATCCTGTCCCGATTGGAGCTGATCCCGCGGTATCGACAGCGTCTCGCGAACGTACCGTTGGAGGGTTCGCCCGTGTGGGTCGATGACGAGCACTTCCATCTGGACTACCACGTACGTCACATTGCGTTGCCCCACCCGGGGTCAACAGCGCAGCTGAAGGACCTTGCTGGGCGGCTGATGTCCCAACAACTCGACAGGTCGAAGCCCCTGTGGGAGCTCTACATCGTTGAGGGACTTGAGGACGGAGGATTTGCACTCATCGCAAAGATCCATCACTGCATGATCGACGGTGTCTCGGGAATTGACCTCATGGCCGTGCTTCTCGACTTCAGCCCCGAGTTCGAGGTCACTGAACCGAAACTCTGGGAAGCGCGTCCAGCTCCGAATGGGACGGAACTGATCGTCCGTGAGGTGTCGCATTCCGTGTCGGCGGTTCTTGCGAACATCATGAGCGCTCCCGCAGAGATCGCCGAATTGACCTCGAGCTGGTCTGATCGTGCGAGAGCTGCAGCAGCATCTCTCTCGTCCGGATGGCTCACCCAGACCGATCGCACCAGTCTGAATGGCTCGATCAGCGGAGCGCGGGCCTTTGACTGGCTGCAACTGCCACTCGCTGACATCAAGGAGATAAAGAACGCGCATAACGCAACCGTGAATGACGTGATGCTTGCGATAGTTGCCGGTGCGGTGAGGAGATACCTGCACGAGGCCGGGGGTCTGAGCGAGGAAGAACTGGTCGAGACCGAGTTCCGTATCATGGCGCCGGTGTCTGTGCGATCTCAGGACGAGAGCGGGTCGCTTGGCAACAAGGTAGCGATGTGGCTTCTGGATCTCCCCATAGGAGAGCCAGACCCAGCAAAGCGTGTCCAGATCGTCAACAGGCAGACGATGGAGTTGAAGGAGTCAGACCACGCACTCGGCGCGTCGACGCTCGTCGAGGTCTCGACGGGTGCGCCCGCCACACTCCTCTCCCTCGCCGCCAGGCTCGCCTCACGTGCGAGGCCGTTCAATATGACGGTCACGAACGTTCCCGGGCCTCAGTTCCCGCTCTACATGGCGGGTTCCGAGATGCTTGCAACCTATCCGCTGGTGCCTCTATGGCAGAGCCATGGCGCAGGGATTGCAATGTTCTCCGTCAGTGGGATGATCGATATCGGCATCAACATGGACCGCGACCTCATCGAGGACTCGACGCTTCTCGGTACCAACATCGAAGAATCGTTCCTCGAGCTGAAGAACGCGAAGCCTGTTGAGAAGAAGAAGGCCAGAAAGCGACCGCCGATGGGGGCTCGCTGACGCTCGCCGACCGCTTCGCTC
>JAMBLH010000335.1 GCA_023336875.1 Actinomycetes bacterium | reverse complement strand
GGCGGTCTGGCAGTCTTCTTGCTCGGAATGGATCGCACGATCAGCGGGTTCAAAGGGCTCGCCGGAAACCGTCTGCGTTGGGTACTTGCCCACCTCACCGGCAACCGCCTCTACGGCGTCACAACGGGTGCCGGTATCACTGCCCTCATTCAGTCCTCCAGCGTGACAACCGTCATTCTCGTGGGGCTCATCTCCGCCGAGGCGATGTCTCTCGCACAGGCCATTCCCGTGATCTTCGGCGCGAACATCGGTTCAACCGTCACCGCTCAGATCATTGCCTTCAACGTAACGAAGTACGCGCTCGGGGTCGTGGCGGTCGGCTACGGAATCGAGTTCTTCGCTCGGAGAGAGCGGATCGAGCGCATCGGGAGAACTGTGATGGGGCTTGGCCTCGTCTTCTTCGGTCTGTCATTGATGGCTCTCGCCATGAAACCACTGCAGGACCATCAAGGGTTCCAGGATGCGATGGCGTCGATATCGAGCGTATGGGTCGGAATTGCTCTCGGCGCTCTGTTCACCGCCCTCATCCAGTCCTCGGCTGCAACCACTGCGATCGTGATCTCGCTGGCAGCCCAGGGGCTGATCACTCTCGATCTGGCCATCGCCCTGGTACTGGGGGCCAACATCGGCACGTCGATCACCGCACAGCTGGCCGCTATCGGCAAGCCTGCGGAAGCAAGACGCGCAGCGTTCGTTCACACGACGTTCAATGTGATCGGTGCCTTGATCTGGGTACCGTTCATCGACGTTCTCTCGGACATCGCAATCCGTCTGTCACCAGCGAATGACGTCGCCCGGCAGGTGGCATGGGCGCACACGGTCTTCAATGTTGCGAACGTGTTCATATTCATCTGGTTCACCAGATGGTTCGCCCTTGCTGCGGAACGCGTGATCAAGGACCGTCCGGAGGAATCAATCCGTGTGATCGAAGCCCGTTTCCTGAGTCCGGAGCTACTCGGGACGCCTTCGCTTGCCCTCGATCGGGCTCGTATGGAGATCGCTCGGATGGGCGCGCGGGTTCGCGACATGGTAGTGGAGGGCGTACCGGCAGCAGTGTCCGGTACGGAGGCCGATCTCGCATTCGTCGCAACTGCCGACGACGAGGTCGACCAACTCGATGCCCACATCGTTGCTTACCTCGGGAGAATTTCGGAACGCGAGATCACTCGAGAACAGACCCAGGAACTCCTTGGTCTCCTCGAGGCAGCCGGCGACATCGAAGCCATCGGTGACGCCGTCTCCAAGAATCTCGTCTCAGACGGTCGGCGACGACTTGACATGGGCCTCGTGATCTCTCCCTCGACGGTTGCAGTCATCAACGACCTTGCGGCCGAAGTCATCACCGCCGTCGACATCGCTGTGGGGGCCGTTGGCAAAGGAAGCCCCGAGGCGGCTCGTCGTGCTATCGATATGAAGCCTGAGATCACAGCCATATCCGCCGGAGCAATCGAACATCAGCTGGAGCGGCTCACAGCCGACGAACCCGATCGGGTCGAGGCCTATCGAATCGAATCCGACATCATCGAGGATCTCAAGCGCATCTACTACTACGCGAAGCGTGC
>JAMBLH010000334.1 GCA_023336875.1 Actinomycetes bacterium | reverse complement strand
TTTCTCTGCCTTGCAGCCACGTTGTTCACGAACAGCAACGCCGCCACAAGGATGAACGCGGCGCCAGCTATCCCCCAGATGAGCGATTGTGTGAACGCTGTGAGGAGCACAAACGTCAAGACAGCGACCAGTATCGCCGCGATGATGGCCTCACCTGGCTTCATCGGCAGGTTCGCCTGCTCGAGCGCCGACTCGATCATGTTCGTAGCGCCACGTTTTTCAGCAGCGGATTCAGCAGATTTCGCTGCCTTTCGAAGGAACGCGAACCGAGAGAAGAAACCGCCAGACAAGTCCTTGCCCCCGCCATAGGAACCAAGACGGCTCTGGACATTTGCTGTCGAAGAGGATCGACCCTTCCCGAAGAGGATGATTATCAATAGGAACATCGCAATGGCCGCGGCGATTGCCGCAAGCATCACCATGAGCTTGCCCGAACTCGATGAAGCCACATCGCCTGATTGGGCGTATGCAGGTGATGCTGCAATTAACAGCACAAGCGAGAGACCGAGAACGGGGAGGCGTTTCATCGGCGAACGAACGCCTCGGGATGGAACAACTCGGCGGGCAGGTGAATACCGTAGTTCTCAAGATGCTCCGAGAATGCTGGACGAATGCCGGTTGCCTTCAGGTATCCGACGTACTTCCCGTTCTCGTCCACACCCATGCCGTAGTCGAACAGCATCAGATCCTGCAGCGTGATGATGTCACCCTCCATCCCGACAACCTCTGTGACGTGGGTGATCCGTCTCGTCCCGTCGCGGAGTCGATGGATATGCACCACCAGATCGAGCGCTGATGCAACCTGCTCGCGTATGGCCCTCACCGGAAGATCCATACCCGCCATCAGCACCATGGTTTCGATACGGGCAAGGGTGTCCCTCGGCGAGTTCGAGTGAACCGTCGTGAGTGAACCGTCGTGACCAGTGTTCATGGCCTGGAGCATGTCGAGTGCCTCACCACCACGGACCTCACCGACGATGATCCGGTCAGGTCTCATTCGCAACGTATTACGGACGAGGTCGCGAATAGTGACCTGACCCTTTCCTTCAAGGTTCGGCGGCCGAGTCTCGAGCGTCAACACATGGGTCTGGTTGAGCTGGACCTCGGCGGCGTCCTCAACAGTGATAATGCGCTCATTGGCCGGTATGAAGTTCGACAGCACGTTGAGTAGCGTGGTCTTACCTGAACCGGTAGCTCCCGAAACAATGATGTTCAGGCGCCCCTCGACCGTCCGTTTGAGAAGGCCTGCTACCTGCTCGCTCATCGAGTCGTTTGCAACAAGGTCATCAACGGTAAATGGATCGACTGCGAACTTACGGATCGTGACGTACGGGCCACCGATCGCAAGCGGATGGATGATTGCGTTCACACGAGATCCGTCGGGGAGCCTGGCATCAACCATCGGGTTCGCCTCATCGATGCGTCTTCCGATCTGACCGACGATCTTCTCGATGATTCGCTCAAGATGGTTCGTATCCACAAAACGAGTATCGGTTTTCGTGATTCGACCGGAACGCTCAACCCAGACGGCGTGGGGCCCATTGACCATGATCTCAGTGACCTCGGGATCGGCGAGGTAGGGGTCGATCGGTCCATATCCGAGAACATCGTCAGCGATCTCCTGGAGGAGGGCAAGACGATCCGCCCGCGCGAGAGGAACCGATTGTTCCTGTTCGAGTGCCCATTCGAGCATCTCCATGACACGGAGTTTTAGCTCAGCATCAGACATCTGCGCGTTGTAGAGCGTTGGACCGAGGCCTTCAACGACTTTGTAGTGCAGTTTTCGACGGAGGTCGGCTTTGACCTCCTCGCGCTGGCCGTCGGCCGACGTGTCCGTCGACCTGGCTGCTTTGACCCTATCTGCGAGACTCATTCGTCCATTCCTTCCCCCGAGACCAGCTCGATTCCGTTACTTGAACCAACCGCGTTTCTGCTCAGGTTCCTCATCCACCACTTCACCATCGAAAACAAGGGCAGCAACACCCCGCAGATCCTTCGCCACTCGGGACCTTGGATACAGGGATACGACAGGATCTCCCTCGTTGACCGCTCTCGGCACCAGCTTGTCAGACGAAATCGCCGCCTGCACCTCAAGGCCAAGAGAACGCTCCAGCTCGTTTATGTCAAGCCTCGCCTTCGAATTGACACGATTCAGCACGAGCTTCATCTTCTCAAACGGGAACTTGATCAGTTTCAACGTGTCCAATGCGAGCTTTGCGTTCTTTACCGCAGGCAGATCCATGTCCACCACCAACAACACTGTGTCCGATCGCTCCAGAATTGACAGCACTGGCTCGTCGAGGAAGGGAGCGGTATCGATGATCACGTAGTCGAACATTCGCTTCAGCATCCCGAGTGTTCGAACGACGACCTGAGTTGATACCTCGTCAGCGAGAGAAGGCTCGAGTGGAGCCGAAAGAACCCGCATGCCGGAAGTGTGTGTCGCCAGCAGGGAGTCGAGCATCGCCTCATCGAGTTTCTCGATGTCGCGCGCTGCGTCGACAATCGTGTGCTGCGGTTCGACTTGAAGTGAGATGCACACATCTCCAAATTGGAGATCAGCATCCATGATGACAACGCGTTCCGGCCGGCCAGACATCATTGCCAAGCCGAGTCCCACGTTGACAGTTGTCATCGTCTTACCTGCGCCTCCTTTTGGAGACATGATGGTGACGACCTTCCCGATCTGTGCCTTGGCTGGCAGGTCACCCCGACTCACCGACTCGGCCTTTTCTATGTGACGCAGGGCCGATTCGATCTTTTGGCGATCAAGGGGTGCGTCCAGTACATCTTTGAATCCGACTCTGATCGATGCTCTGAGCACGTCAGTTGTCAGCCCTTCCGCTACGAGAACGATCGGCAGTTGTGGCTGCAC
>JAMBLH010000333.1 GCA_023336875.1 Actinomycetes bacterium | reverse complement strand
GTTACTTGATACAAAGTGTCCATGTCATCAATCACCTCTCCGCGAACGCCCGGGACTGGTCCTCACCAGGTCCGTCCTCCCTGCTCAGAGGGCCATGCTTCACTCCCGGGCGTCGCGGAACCCTCCAAAGTCAGGCCCACTGCTGTGCGGAGACGATCCGTTTCCCCTGTGATCGAACCGGGTACCAACCGGGGTCTCGATGCCACACATGTGTACGTTCGTCGGTACTGGATACCGATCATCGGGCCGGGAGCGGTCGCAGACCTGCTTCGACTCACCGCCGCCGCACACAGCGGCCGCTCCCTCCCTGAGCCGGTCCATCTTCCGTCGCTGCTCAGGGCAAGGCTCGTTCGAAGGGACGCTGACACCCTCATCGTGCCAGACACGGTCCGCCCTCTCGACACGAACCTCGTCAAGCGACTGCCGCCGTCGCTGAGGAGAACGCACCCAACCAGGGCACTCGCCTAACCATACCAACCGCGGGCTAGCCTTTCAGTCCATGACGGGCAGCACTGCAAGAATCCAGGCAATCGAGGCAAACAAGGCAGACTTTGATCTGGTGATCGATATCCGGCCACACGCCGGATCAACCCCCACCGTTTATGGTGCTGTCGCTGTGACCGCTGATCGCCTCCTGTCGAACCCATCCCAGTTCATTGGATCCAACGAAGACGTGGTACTCGTTGTCTGTGATATCGGCCTCCGGTCGGCGATCGCCACAGATCAGCTTCGTTCCATGGGCTACAGCGCAGCTGTGTCACTCGAGGGAGGGATCGAGTCCTGGATCACGGCCGGCCTGCCGACCATATCGCCCGAGGGTTTGTCCCGAGACGACTACGCCCGGTACGACCGGCAGTTGAAGCTCCCTGACTTCGGGATCCACGGACAACAGGCGCTCGCCGGCGCGCGAGTTGCCATTGTGGGTGTCGGCGGTCTGGGATCTCCTGTCCTTGGCTATCTCGCAGCGGCGGGCGTGGGCCATCTGACGATAATCGACTCGGACAATGTCGAATTGTCCAACCTCCACCGTCAGCCGATATACACGACAAGTGATGTGGGAAGAGCCAAGGCGGAGGCCGCAGCATCCTACGCCGCGGCATTGAATCCCATGATCAAGATCACGGTATCCACCACACGCATCGACACCACCAATGCTGCGGACATTCTTCGTGGCCACGACGTCATTGTCACGTGTATCGACAGCTTCGAAACTACGCACGCGATCAATGGAGCCGCTGTGCTGCTGGGAGTTCCCATGGTGTTTGGGTCCGTGTATCGAACCGAGGGCCAGATGGCAGTGTTCGACGTCAGATCGGGACCTTGCTATGCATGTGTGTTCCCTGGCCAGTCGACGGACCCAGGCCTGGACTGCTCGATCGTGGGAGTCCTCGGTCCAGTAACGGGCGTGATCGGATCCATGCAGGCCACAGAGACCATCAAGATGATCATCGGGAGTAGCGGGGTCAGCACTGGGTTGCTCATCCTCTACGACGCGGAGGCACAATCGATCGACAGGCTGTCCCTTCAGAAGGTGGCCTCGTGCGCCACATGTGGCGACCGTCGAGCGTCGAGGATCAGAGTTTGAAGATCTGCCAACCGATCACAAGGTGAGAGGGACTCGGCTTCAGCTGCTCCTGTGTCGTCACTGCGGTCGCGACGTCGTCCGCTGACACGAGAGTTGTGGTCGTTGCCGGCGGTTGGGTGGTCGTGGCCGCCGGCGATGTGGTCGGAGTCGTCGCCGCAGGTTTCGGTGCGGGTTTCGTCGTTGGAGTCACACCTGGCGTCGGAGTTGGAGTCGGTGCGGGTGGCGCGGTCGTGCTGGTCGTTACCGGTGGCGCGGTCGTGGTCGTGGTAGTAGGCGGCACGGTTGTCGTCGTACCTCCGCCGTTCAGACCCGGGTCAGCCCTCATGAAGACGACCGTTACCCAACTCACTCCGGATGCGTCGGTCTTGACCCCGACGCCGACGTAGTTGTAGTTACCAAGAATGTTCGCCCTGTGGCCGGGAGAGTTCATGAACGCGTCGTGCATTGCATTGAGATCGATACCCATGCCGACGTTCTCACCTAGTGCCTGCCAGACACTCGTCACGCTTCCAAGGGATGGATTGTGATAGATCGAGCCGCGGTCCATCATCCGTCCGCTATGTGCCCGAGCGTCGTCCGTCAGATCCCAATAGGACTCGAGCGGGGCCAGTCCGTTTGCTGACCGACTCGAGTTGATCCTGCTGAAAAGAGTGCCTTCTGGCCCAGCGTGGGCAGGAATGGCCAGACCAACGACCATGACGGAGAGCGCCACGAGCATGATGAGATATCGATGTGAAATTCGCATGTCGGAGGTTTCTCCCACGGAGAGCATTCGTACTGCTTCTCTCCGTATCGGAGTTCCGACGCGACTGGTTTAGCGAAACCAAGCGAGTTCTCATGGTGCTACGAGGCCGCTACGGCTCGTGCGACTTCCACAAGGGTTCCCACACCGAAGCCGGTGCCGCCCTTGGAGATGTAGTGATCGTTCTTGTCAGCCCGTGCAGGGCCAGCAATATCGAGGTGGACCCAGGGCACGTCACCGACGAACTCGGAGAGGAGCAACCCGGCGGTGATCGCACCACCCCACCGCCCCGCAATATTCTTCATATCGGCAATGTCTGACTCGATCAGTGGCTTGTACTCAACTTCGAGCGGCATCCTCCACATCTTCTCTCCTGCCGCTTCAGCAGCAGCCAGGACTAGATCTGCAGCCTCATCGTCAGAGGCAAACAAACCGCCGATAAGCGGACCGAGGGCGACCTTTGCCGCTCCCGTCAACGTGGCGATGTCCACGATGAGATCTGGCTCGGACTCCGCAGCAAGCGCAAGACCATCGGCGAGGACAAGCCTTCCCTCAGCGTCCGTGTTGAGAACCTCAATCGTCTTGCCGTTGTAGGCGCGCATCACATCACCCGGCTTCTGGGCTGAACCGCCTGTCAGGTTCTCCGTGAGGGGCGTGATCCCTATGACATTGACACCTATACCGAGTTCGGCAATCGTCTTGACGGCCCCCATGACTGCCGCAGCACCGGCCATGTCGGTCTTCATGATCTCCATGCCTGACGCTGGCTTGATCGAGAGGCCCCCAGAATCGAACACGATCCCCTTCCCAACGAAGGCAACCGTCTTGTCTGCGCCGGTAGGGCTGTAGCGCATCACGACCATCCGGGCGGGCCGATCGGCACCGAGGTTGACGGCAATGAGTCCGCCGAACCCTGCTTCAACGATCTCATCCTCGTCATATACCTTGACGTCAACATCCGTTGAAAGCCCTCCGGCGATGCCAGCGAGCACGG
>JAMBLH010000332.1 GCA_023336875.1 Actinomycetes bacterium | reverse complement strand
GTCGTCTTCCCATGATCAATATGACCCATCGTCCCAATATTCATATGCGGCTTCGACCGCTCAAACTTCTCTTTCGCCATGTCGGTCTCCTATTCGCCTCTGACCTTGGCCACGATTTCTTGTGCAGCCGCAGTCGGTACTTCTTGATATGAGTGAAATTGCATCGAGTAATTTGCACGTCCCTGGGTGCGGGAACGCAGATCGGTCGCGTAGCCGAACATCTCGGCAAGCGGAACGAGGGCGTTGACCACGCGGGCAGGACCGCGGGCGTCCATTGATTCGATCTTCCCGCGTCGAGCCGAAAGGTCGCCGATGACATCACCCATGTAGTCCTCAGGAGTGACCACTTCGAGTTCCATCACCGGTTCGAGGATCTTGATCCCAGCGGCCTTGGCGGCCTCCTGAATCGCCATGGATCCAGCAATCTTGAAAGCCATCTCGTTCGAGTCAACGTTGTGACTCGAACCGTCTATCAGACGTGCCTTGACGTCAACGAGTGGGTATCCGGCGAGAATTCCGCCAGCGAGCGCTTCGCGCATGCCCTTTTCGACCGCAGGGATGTATTCGCGAGGGACGTTGCCACCCTTGACTTTGTCCTCGAACTCGAATCCAGAACCGGGCTCGAGGGGTTCGAGGTCGATGACTACGTGGCCGTACATTCCCGAACCACCCGTCTGCCTCTTGAACTTTGCATCGATCTTGTTGACAGGACGCTTGATCGTCTCGCGGTAGGCAACCTGGGGACGACCCACGTTTGCCTCGACACTGAACTCTCGGAAGAGACGTTCGACGATGACCTCGAGGTGCAGTTCGCCCATGCCGGCAATGATCGTCTGTCCAGTTTCATCATCGGTGTGCACATTGAACGTGGGGTCTTCCTCGGTCAGTCTGGCAAGCCCGTTGCCGAGTTTGTCCTGGTCCGACTTGGTCTTTGGCTCGATCGCAACCGAGATGACCGGCGCGGGGAATGACATGGACTCGAGCTGGATCGGGGCGTTGATCGACGAAAGGGTGTCGCCTGTCTTTGTGTTCTTCATCCCGACGGCAGCAACGATGTCGCCCGTCATGATCTCGTCGATGTCCTCCTGCTTTGCGGCGTGCATCCGGAGAAGTCGACCGAACCGTTCCTTCTTGCCCGTGGTCGTGTTGATGACACTGTCGCCCTTATCAGCTCTACCCGAATAGACACGGAAGTAGGTGAGCTTGCCCACATAGGGGTCGGACATGATCTTGAACGCGAGGGCTGAGAACTCTTCGTCGTCCGATGCCTTCCGCTCCATGGAGTCATTCTCGTGGCCCGGCTTGAAACCCTCCATTGGGGGAAGATCCACTGGGCTTGGCAGATAGGCAACAACTCCGTCGAGGAGCGCCTGGACACCCTTGTTCTTGAACGCGGTACCAAGCATCACCGGGACGAAGTCGCGTGCAATCGTGCCCTTGCGGATCACGGATCGGATCTCGTCGGGTGAGAGGTCCTCCTCCATGAGGTACTTCTCCATCAGGTCCTCGTCCTCAGATGCGACAACATCAAGCATCTTGTGATGCCATTCCGTTGCCTGCTCCACGAGGTCGTCTGGGATGTCCGTGACCTCAAATTCTGTGCCTTCATCGTCGTTCCAGATGATTGCTTTCATCTCTACGAGGTCAACGACTCCCTTGAATTCAGCCTCAGCGCCGATCGGGATCTGGATTGCGACAGGGTTACCACCGAGACGATCGACGATCGACTGTGTGGAAGCGAAGAAGTCTGCGCCGATCCGGTCCATCTTGTTGATGAAACAGATCCGTGGTACGCCGTACTTGTCCGCCTGGCGCCATACGGTCTCTGACTGCGGTTCGACTCCAGAAACAGCGTCGAACACTGCAACCGCACCATCGAGCACGCGAAGAGAACGCTCCACCTCAACGGTGAAGTCGACGTGGCCTGGCGTATCGATGATATTGATCGTGTAGCCGTCCCACTCACAGGTGGTGGCAGCCGATGTGATCGTGATGCCCCGCTCCTGCTCCTGCTCCATCCAGTCCATGACAGCAGCACCCTCGTGAACTTCACCGATCTTGTATGTCCGACCGGTGTAGAAGAGGATTCGTTCGGTCGTCGTTGTCTTGCCCGCGTCGATGTGGGCCATGATTCCGATATTGCGAACTGCGTCTAGTGGGATGGTGCGTGCCATGTTCTCTTACCAGCGATAGTGAGCGAAAGCCTTGTTGGACTCCGCCATCTTGTGGACGTCTTCGCGGCGCTTCACAGCAGCGCCGGAACGGTTTGCAGCATCGAGGATCTCATTGGCGAGACGGTCAGCCATCGTGGATTCACGACGCTTTCGTGCGAAGTCAACGAGCCAACGTACGGCCAATGTCTGTGCGCGACGTGGCCGTACCTCAACAGGAACCTGATATGTCGAACCACCAACACGACGGGATCGGACCTCGAGGGTCGGGCGTACGTTGTCGATGGCACGTTTGAGAATGGGAAGAGGCTCCGAGCCTGTGCGCTGCTCGACGATGTCCATTGCTGTATACACAATGCGACGGGCGGCGCCCTTCTTGCCTTTGAGAAGAATCTTGTTCGTGATCTGTGTCACCAGAACCGACTGATAGATCGGATCCGGATAGAGCTTGCGAACTTCTGCTGGTGCTCTACGCATTTAGGAAACCTTCTTCGTGCCGTACTTGGAACGAGCCTGCTCGCGGCCGTCAACGCCTGCGGAGTCGAGGGCGCCACGAATGACTTTGTAGCGGACACCAGGAAGATCCTTCACACGTCCTCCTCGGACGAGGACGATCGAGTGTTCCTGGAGGTTGTGACCTTCACCTGGGATATAGGCGGTGATCTCCGCTCCTGACGACAGACGAATACGCGCTACCTTGCGAAGGGCCGAGTTCGGCTTCTTCGGGGTGACGGTGTAGACGCGTGTACACACGCCTCGTCTCTGAGGCGAGCCGGCAAGGCCGACGGTCCTCAACTTCTTCGGTTTCGGCTTCCGGCCCTTGCGGACCAGCTGCTGTACGGTTGGCACGTTTCTTTATGTCTCTCTCTTCGGCGCACACCGACCCGTTACTCGGGTATCGGAGTCCTGACGAACGAAAAATCGGCCCAGTGTGGATTGCACAACAGAACCGATCCCTTGTATGAACCTCTTCCGACACAACAGCGTCTCAGAACATCAATCCTGGAACGCCTCCGGGTACCGGCGGGCTCGGCTGGGATAACCAGAAGCGAGTATAGGGACATCCAGCCCTAACGCGCAAGACAAGATAGCCACCTGGCTATCCACCACCTGGTCGAGAACTGAACCCTAGCAGATTCCTTCAGAATGGAGGTACAAGGGGCTCCGTCAACTTCTCTCTCCGCCAACACGTAGGGATGCTCCGATGCCCATCCCTACAGTTGATGAAATAGACAGATTCCTACGAAGGCGTATCCAGCGTCAGCCGGTGCCGGTGTGCGTTGCGAGTCGATGAGTGAGCGAAGTGCTGTTGCCCGTTGAACCTATGACGCCACACCGGACCTCCTCGTCGCGGTCGCACAGGGCACCTACAGCCGGGCGACAGCTGAGCGTGATCAGATCGGGAATTCGGGCGGCGGCTTCTTTGGAATAGGCGGAGCAGGAGGAGCTGGCGCGGCGGGAGGCGCTGGCTCGGGGCCAGATGGTGGCTGCTTTGTCGCTGACCTGCGAGCGACAGCGCCACGGTATTCGCGCAGACCGCTGAACGCGAAGAGGACAACGATGATCGCAGCGAATTGATAGCCGTTCATCAGCGCGAGGGGGACAACGATTGCAACGGTGGTCCACGTGATCACCTGGCTGATGAGAGGTCCGTGCTCCTCGCTGACAGCGGTTGCGATGCTCTGCACCATATGACCCCCATCGAGGGGAACGATCGGTATCCAGTTCAGAATGCCCCATACGAGAGCTGTGAATATGAACGACTCGATGAAGACGATCACTTCATGTGACATGCCACCGAAAGCACCGTTGCG
>JAMBLH010000331.1 GCA_023336875.1 Actinomycetes bacterium | reverse complement strand
ATGGCTGTGGCGAGGGTCGCCGCGGTAGTACGACCGTCTCTGGGCGTCTGCCCGGAGTTGATCACCACACTGCTCCATGGCCATAGATTTGACGGATCGAGGGCCACTAGAGAACTAGAGTTCTCTTACACCGATGTGTCCGACACCATAAGACGGACCGTCGCGTGGCTCGATGAGGAGGGTTTCGTTTCCGCTACGGTCTGAGGTGTCAGAGAGAGGATGGTGGCTGATGGATTCAGCCGACGTAGCAGAAAATTCTATTTAAGGACTCATCCGGTGGACGGCATCGAACATGGCTCTTCTTGGTGTCATCGGAGAGGAATTCGCCGAGACCAAGCCCTTCGATGGCCTTCGGATCGGTGTCTCGCTTCACCTCGAGGCGAAAACAGCGGTATTGCTCGAGACACTCCAGCGCGGCAGCGCGACCGTCATCGCCGCCGGAAATCACGGGACATCCCAGGATGACGTTGTTGCATATTTGAATGCTCGTGGGATCGATGCGAGAGGAAGCCGGTTCGATGATCTCGAAACGCACCTGGGAGTTGTTGCTTCTGTCGTTGCCGACGAGCCAGACATGCTGCTGGACAACGGAGCCGACCTCGTGAGCCTCGTGCTTGAGAACGACGTCGAAGTGATTGGTGGGACGGAGGAGACGACGTCAGGTCACATGCGCCTGGATGGTGAGTTCCGCGATCGCGTCAACTTCCCCATGATCGTTATCAACGATTCACCCCTGAAGGCCATTGCGGAGAACCAGCATGCCGTTGGCCAGTCGGTGTATGAATCGTTCTGTCGCCTCACGAACCTGATGCCACAAGGCAAGCGCTTCCTCGTCGTCGGCTACGGATGGTGCGGTCGGGGAGTTGCTCACTACGCACGAGCGAACGGTGCGCACGTAACTGTCGCTGAGGTTGACGAGATCAAGATGATGGAGGCTGCCCTCGACGGGTTCCGTGTGGGATCGGTCCAGGAACTCATATCTCACGCCGATGTGGTTATCACCGTCACAGGAGCTGCGAACGTGGTGGACGCGGTGGCCCTGGCCGAAGCTCCCAGCGGTCTGCTCTTGGCGAATGCGGGACACTTCCCGATCGAGATCGACGTTTCGTACCTAGAAACGAATGCTGAGGAACAGGTACAGATGGGTGAGACGATCACCCGCTACCGAATGCCGGACGGAAGATCCATCGATCTCGTGGCGGATGGCCGGATGATGAACCTCGCTGGTCCGCTTCCCAAGGGGAACACCATCGAGTCGATGGACCTCGGCGTAGCGTTAGCACTTGTTGGGGCAGCTTGTAGTGGGGACGATGCAGGAGAAACACTAACGACCGTGGTCGACGCTGCACCAACGACAGTCACCACAGCAGACGCGACAGCCACGACGACCACTCTGATCTCCTTCGAGCCGACGGATCCGTCCGTCATGGTCAATGGAGGATGGCTTGCCTACGAGTGTCGAGGCGAGGGAGCACCAGCTGTCGTGGTTGATCACGGGCGGGCCAATGCGACGCAGGTTGAGCGTGACCCAAATTGGATGCTTTGGGGCAAGACGCTCGACATGATTGCGGAGACGAACAAGGTGTGCATGTACGGTCGGAGAGGGGTGGTCGGAAGTGAACCGATTTCGGGAGATCCCGTTCGAACTACTCAGGACCAAGTCAATGACCTCAACGGGCTTATCGACGCTCTCGAACTTGAAACACCGGTCATCCTGGTCGGTCACTCGCTTGGAGGATTCAACATCCGCCTTCTCGCGGGCCAGAATCCGGAGAAGGTCGCCGGTCTTGTGTTCGTTGATGGAACCGATACGGGCATTGCTGAGTTCGGTACGGCACCGAGCGTTTCCGCGCCGGAGTGGATAGATCTCGTCGCTGGCCAGACTCAGGCCGCTGTGGTAACGGATCTGGGGGATCTCCCTGTGTACGTCCTCACGGCGACACAGGTGTCTTCCGGTCGCGTTTGGTGGTTCGAACTTCAGGACAATCTGCTTGCTCTTTCGACAAACTCAGTCCAAATGAACGTGGAAGCAGCGCACACAAATATTCATTGGACCGAGCCAGCGTCGGTGGCCGAGGCGGTTGCCTGGGTCACGGCACAAGCCGGCTAGTCCCAGGCCCAACGACCCGCATTGTGTCAAGGTCGACGCAAGTATGGCCGCCTATATCCCCACCTATGCGCCCCCTGCGAGGCGTGCGTGTCGCCGGTAATGCGCAGTGGGTCTTACACCCGTGCGACGAAGACGATGAACTCGTCATCGCTTGTTGGGGCACGCTCTTGGTGTTCGCCATGCAACACCACGTCTGTGAACCCGGCCCTTTCGAGCATCAGCAACATCTCGTTCTTGAAGTACATGGCGATGTGAAGCAGCCGCTTCTCGTCTACCCAGAGCCCCGTAGCGCCATCTCTCGACATTCATCGCCATCGTCACCCGCTGTTCCAGGGGATCAACGGAGACCAAACGACCGGCCAACGCAT
>JAMBLH010000330.1 GCA_023336875.1 Actinomycetes bacterium | reverse complement strand
GCGGCGCCGACCTCAACGACCGTACCGGCACCAATGGTCTCCGAAGCGACAATGGCTGTCATCTCCGCCAACTGCGCCGGGTGTCATGTTCAGATCCCCGCCGATCACACAGGTGAGGAAGATTCGGACCAGTGCGGCCTGTGCCACATCCCCTACGGGCAGACGACGGCCATCGATCACACGGAGTTGACGGAGGGCTGTACGGAATGCCATAAGACTCCGGAGGACACTCACTTCTACCTGCGCGACGAAGAAGACCAGACCGTTCTTGCAGCCGATGCAGAGGATCGCTGTATCACCTGTCACCTCGAAGGTGGGGTGAGCAACGTGGGGCGGGGTGCTCCCGCACTTGACACAGAAGAGGCCGTGCTGGTGGCTGCCGGCAACGGCACGCTCCGGCCCTGGATTCAGCCTGGTGGGTTCATGGCGTACTACGTCTCCGCCGATGAAGCAGCGGTCATCACCGATTGGGTGGACTCGATCTCTGCCGACAGAACGATCTCGTACGATCCGAACCTGGATGCGACGAGAATTGACGCGGATCTGGCAGATGCTGATTTGCTGAGCAGTCCGGCATGGGATTCCGCACCAATGCATAGCGTGTCCGTGATACCGACGATCTTCACGTCGGCCGACCAGATTGACATGAAGGCGCTCTACAGCAACGACTACCTGTACGTATGGGTCCAGTACGCGGACGATACGATGAGCATGACTCGAGCCGGCTCGTGGCTCATGGACGGCGACACGTGGCGTCATCCCGCTGCCGCATCTGACAATGACAAGCAGTCAGAGGACCGGGTCTCGATCATCTGGAACATCTCGACCCCGGACTTCTACGAGGGCTACGGATGCGCGACGAAGTGCCACGGCAACGTGCCGGGCTCGTCCGAGTTCACGGACCTGCCGGGCTCAACAATGGACATCTGGCATAGCAAGGCCGGCCGCGCGGTCGGTGTGCTCAGCGCAAGCGACAGCGGCGACCTGGTCGTCGATGCCGCGACTGAGGCCTATGAGGTTACGGCAGGTGAACTCGACTTCTTGGGGTTCGTGGATGACAAGCTGCTCATCTGGTACCAGGATTTCGAAGGTGGCTACGACCTCGAAGACTCCGGACGGCGTGGCGACGAAGGCGAGAGCATGTACAGCCACAACAGGACGTCTGACAAGAGTGGTCCTGCCTTCATCGAAACAGCCCCGGAGTCATGGGCCGACGCCATGGCATTGACCAAGGAAGAAGTCGACGCCGGAGAGGCAATCGTTGCCGACCCGACCGACGGCGCCTATGACGCTGCGGCCGTTGCAGCGGCGTGGGAAGAGTACGCCACCCTGCAAGCGATCGTACCAGAGCGAGTCCTGCGGATTCCAGAGGGGAGCCGTGGTGACGTTCTCCATGCCGCGACGTGGAAGGACGGCATTTGGACGAACGTGTTCAAGCGTGCGCTCGTCACCGGAAACCCGGATGACGAGCAGTTCGATCTCGCCAGTGCGATGGAGTTCGAGTTCTCGGTCGCGGTGTTCGACAACTGTGGACGAGGAGAGATCCCTCCGGGACACACGACCTACGGTGACGGGCAATACCAGGTATTGCGGTTCAAGTAGTCGACGATGACCGGAGTGGTGGGCGGGCGTGAGCGCCCGCCCACCACTTGTGCCCGCGGTGGCCGATGTGGAGATACGGACGGTTCGACGGGCGTTGTCGACTTGAGGGTCGCGCTCGGGAGGCGCCGGCCGG
>JAMBLH010000329.1 GCA_023336875.1 Actinomycetes bacterium | reverse complement strand
CAGGTGAATTCCACCTACTTCTCGGCTCTTGGATGTGACGACGACCAATATCTCATTGCCCGCCTGATCCAGTTCCTCGTGCCAGGCATTCCCCAGGTGTACTACGCAGGCATGCTCGCTGCTCGTAACGATGTGGAACTGCTCGAGCAGACCGGAGTCGGCAGGGACATCAACCGGCCGTATTTCACGGAGAACCAGATCGCAGCAGACATGGACAGGCCGGTGGTTCGCCATCTCATGAACATGGCACGATTTCGCAACACCCATCCAGCGTTCGGTGGCGAGTTCCACCTTGGCACTGGCACCGACCGCGAACTCCATCTCGGTTGGACCTCAGGATCAGCATCGATCGAGGCCCGCATCAACCTCGAGACTCGAACGTTCGTGATCGACGACACGCAGGGCGATACGCACCGTACGATCACGGAGTGGGTCGACTTCTGACCTAGGTATCGAGCCTGGCCAGGTTGTGGAACGAAGCGCGCAGCGACGGGTAAAGATCACGATAGATGCCATACGCATCGGCATAGACATCAGCGTCTTCACCGGGGGTGACCGGTGGACCGACCTCCACAGCTTCCGCGCACGCCTCACCCACCGAGGTGAACGCCCCCGCTCCTGTCGCAGCGAGTAACGCGGCACCATGGGCGGCACCCTCTGATGTTCCGACCACTCGGACGGGTAGTCCCGTCACATCAGCGATGATCTGAAGCCAGACGCTGCTCTGGGCACCGCCACCTGAGATCCTCACCTCGCCGAGTGAGGTCATTGTTGCGATGAGTTCAACGGAATCCTTCAGTCCGAAGGCGACACCTTCCATAACGGATCGCGCCATGTGCGAGACATCGTGGCGGAGAGTGAGTCCGACGAAGGCACCCCGTGCGAGCGGGTCTGGATACGGTGTGCGCTCGCCCGACAGATACGGTGCGAACAACAGGCCATTGGCGCCCGCACGCACGGACGCTGCCGCATCGTCGAGTGAGGGGTAGCTCGTAGCAGGGGCGACCGTGTCCCTGAACCAACGAAGGCTCCCGGCAGCAGACAGCATCACACCCATGAGGTGCCACATGTCGGGAACGGCATGGCAGAACGCATGGAGACGCCCCTCAGGTTCGATCGCCGGGCGGTCTGTCGAAGCGAACACAACACCGCTCGTGCCGAGACTCATAGCGATAACCCCTGGTGACACTGCACCAACACCAACGGCGTTGGCAGCCTGATCTCCCCCTCCGGCGACAACGGGGGTCCCCGGGGACAGCCCTGTTGCTGTGGCAGCTTCAGCCGTGAGCCCACCGGTCACGGCTGGGCCTTCGAACGTTGGAGGCAACCACGATGCATCGATTCCCAGGTCTCGCACGATCTCAGATGACCAGTCGCGTACGGCCAGGTCGAAGAGGATCGTCCCGGACGCGCCAGCCTTGTCGAGCGCGTACTCGCCCGTGAGCCGGTACCGGACATAGTCCTTGGGCAGAAGCAAGTGGGCGACGTTCTCATAGATGTCGGGTTCGTGTTTCGCGACCCAGAGGGCCTTTGGCGCCGTGAATCCGGTGAGCGCATCATTGCCCGTCACCGAGATGAGACGTTCACGTCCAACGAGTTCCCTGATCTCGTCACACTCAACCTGGGTTCTCTGGTCGTTCCACAAGATGGCGGGCCGTAACACCTCTCCTGCACGGCCGACAAGCACAAGACCGTGCATCTGGCCGGTCATACCGATCGCCTGAACTGACGTCCCTTCCACCCCAGCGAGAACCAGTGCGTGCCTGATCGCATCAATAGTCGCATGCCACCAGGATTCGGGAGACTGCTCGGCCCACAGCGGTCTCGGCGTGTCGAATCCGTATTCGGATCGACCTATCGACACCACACGACCGTCACCATCCATCAGGAGCGCTTTCGTAGCCGTCGTCGATGAGTCGATCCCGAGGAAGTAGCTCACGCGTCGATCCCTTCCGGTGCGTTTGGCAACGATGCAAGGACATCATTGAGAGGACGATCGCCGAGAGCCAGGAGTTGCCACACCTCTGAATGGACAGTGCTCGATCCAGGGTCAAGCACGACGAGCGGCCCGAGGGTCTCGAGTTCGATGAAGCGCTCATCGCGATAGCACTGCACAGATGCCCCGAAATCGGGATACCGAGCGTCATCGTCGTGCAACGCTGACCACTTGATGAAGAGTTCGTCGCCGAGCGAGTAAGCAAGCCATCCCCGACGGTTCGGAAGCCCGATCTTGGTCTTCGTCTCGCTGTCGGTCGCATGAAGTTCCACACTGTCGGCTGCGAATTCGATCTCCGCAGATGACAGATCCGTGTACGGCCAGACCACGAGACGTCTGTTGGGCAGAACACCATCGACATCAGCTGGTTCAACCTGCTCTGGCAACACTGCCGTACCGCCTGGCACGAGTTGGGTGATAGCCCAGGGAGCGACAAGAACATCCCTCATTCCTCGGTTCTCGAGGCTATGGCCCACAAGTGTGTACGGACCTCGTTGGGACACCGAAAGCGTCTTCACGACCCCGTCGGGGTCAGCTCTGCCTTCCACGGTGAACCCTGCCTGATCCTCGGTGATGAGTACAGGTGAGTCGTCGGGTTGGTACGTCGATGCAGGAACCTCAGGGGATCGCCACAGCCTGTGCCCTCCAAGGAACCTGAAAACGCCCGCATCGGCATGCCGGATCACGGTGTCTGGCAGTGACGCGAACAATTGCGCGCCATGCGTACGGGAGTATCCGAGGATCCTCGGCCCGGCCTGAGTAGCCACCGTTATCTCCACGGGACCGAGATCGAATGCTCGAGCGTCGATATTGATCGATTGCTGGTTCGTTCTCACATGATCCCGACTGTTGCGTCCAGGATCTCGTTCAACCCTGACCCGACCATACTGTACGTTACACAAGCTTTCGAGTCGGAGGATGACCACATGACAGAGTTCTTCAACGGTATAGGCAAGGTCCGATACGAGGGCCCGGACTCGGACAATCCCCTCGCATTCCACTTCTATGACGCAGACGAGATCGTGCTCGGTAAACGCATGGAGGACCAACTTCGGATAGCCGTGTGCTACTGGCACTCGTTCACCTGGCCTGGCAGCGATGTGTTCGGTGCGGGGACTTTCGATCGTCCATGGCTCGACCCTTCAATGGAGCCATTGGCTGCGGCAAAACTCAAGATGGATGCAGCGTTCGAGTTCTTCACAAAGCTCGGGGTTCCATTCTGGACCTTCCACGACGCCGATATCGCCCCTGAAGGCACCACCTTTGCTGAGAGCCGCGACAACCTCGACACGATGGTTGCCTACGCCGAGACAAAGATGGAAGAGACAGGTCTCCAACTCCT
>JAMBLH010000328.1 GCA_023336875.1 Actinomycetes bacterium | reverse complement strand
GTCGAAGTGTCCCGGCTGAATGGCAATTGGCTCGACACCTCGTGCTTTCAGCCGTTCCCACAAATTCGGGCTCGGAAGGATCGCCTCGTAGTCAAGATCAACCTTCTCCCCCCACTGAGTCGTCATGTGGATGGTGTTGACGACGTGACCGACCTCCTCCATCCACAGCTGGTAGGCCAGGATGCCGTGCTGGCTCGGAGGCTGCCCAGTTGCTACGGTCGCAAGGCTGACCGTTGTCGTGTACGGAAAAGGTGCGTCGATGGAACCAACGTTTGCAGCAGCAAGATTGGAAGCCGACCCGTGGCCCAACTGGTGACTCCCCAGCCCGTCGAAGAGGACGAGTACGTAGGATTCGGCATCGGGTGGCAGGTCGCGCAGTGCTTGGTTCAGGCGAGGAGACACAGACTCATTGGTGAGCCTGAACTCCAACTCCGCAACAAGATTGACGAGGCCTCCGCCTTCGTAATCCGGGATGACAATTCTCTTCACACAGCAACGCTAACCCTCGGCAACCCCCTGCCGACCGACCGGTCTTCTGTCCGTGAGCTGGGAGGTGAATGCTGACGACTCAAGTAGTTGGGATTGGAGTTCGCTGTTCGGTACTATTGCGCCCGTTGGCAGCATGTGCCGAACCCAATGCGGAGGATCCTTCCAGGTGCTCAATCAGTACTACGGCGACTATTTCATTGTCGCGGTGTTCATAGTCATGGGTGCGATTCTCGTGGGTGCGGCTGTTGGCATGAGCAAGATGATCGCTCCGCATGCGCCGGGCGGGCTGAAGGACATTGCCTACGAGTCTGGTATCGAGCCGATAGCCGGTGGCTGGAACCAGAGCCACATCCGGTACTACATCTTCGCCCTGCTCTTCCTGATCTTTGATGTTGAGGCTGTCTTCATATTCCCCTGGGCCGCACAGCTCGGGTACTTTGATTCGATCGGCAGGGGAGTGTTCGCGCTCGTCGAGATGTTCATATTCATTGCAATCTTGCTGCTGGGTCTCCTCTTTGCGATTCGAAAGGGTGTCCTCAAGTGGGAGTGATCGAGAAGTTCGGCGCGCCCAAGCCGCTCTCCTGGCTGCTCAACTGGTCACGGAAGTACTCGCTGTGGTACTTCCAGTTCGGCCTTGCCTGCTGCGCAATCGAGGTCATGGCTGTAGCCGGACCTCGCTACGACTTCATGCGTTTCGGGATCGTGCCACTCCCCGCATCTCCAAGACAAGCAGATCTCATGGTCGTTGCAGGCACAGTCACAGACAAGATGGCACCGGCTGTGAAGCGCCTTTATGACCAGATGCCAGAGCCGAAGTATGTCATCTCGATGGGATCCTGTTCCAACTCCGGTGGTCCGTACTGGGACTCCTACTCCGTAACGAAGGGTGTCGACCAAATCATGCCTGTCGACGTGTACGTCCCCGGCTGTCCTCCACGGCCGGAGGCGCTTCTGGACGGAATTCTGATCCTTCAGGAGAAGATCACAAACGAAAACGTGCAGGAGAAGTGGAGTCAGGGCGGATGAGCGACCAACCCGACACCGCCGTTGCGGAGGAGGCGGACCCTCTCGCGGAGTACGCCGCTGGGATCACGGAGCGCTTGGGAGCGGACGGCTTCAGTGTTGAATTCGGTACGGTACGAGTGTTCGTCGACAGGGACAAGTGGGTGGAGACGATAAATGATGCCCGCAAGGAACTTCCCTTCTTCTCTTGGTTGTCCGCGATTGATTGGTCGAAGGAGACCGAGGTTGGCGAAGGTGTCGCGGACCCTGACGATCTCGTTGAGCGCTTCGAGGTGATGTGTCGGCTGTCATCCGTCACCAATGCCGACGGTGCCATCTTCTTTGCAACGCTCCCAAAGGACGACGCAACCATCGGGTCGCTCACCGCAACCATCGGCGGCGCCGAGTGGCATGAGCGTGAAGCCCACGAGATGTTCGGAATCATGTTCGAGGGCAACGACAACCTGATTCCTCTCTATCTCCCTGATGCATTCATCGGCAACCCGCTCCTCAAATCGTTCCCACTGATCGCACGCGAGGTCAAACCATGGCCAGGCGATGTCGACGTTGAGGGTCTTCCCGAGCCGGAGGAAGTACTGGCTGCGGAGGAGGCCACACCGTGACTTCCAAAGAGCTGATGCATCGGTCAGAAGTTGCCGTGTCTGTTGAACTAGAGACTCCTGACATGACGCTCAACATTGGCCCGCAGCATCCCTCCACCCACGGTGTGCTGCGGCTCATCGCAAAGGTCGATGGTGAACGGATCACAGAGGTCGAACCCGTCATCGGGTATATGCATCGCGGCTACGAGAAGCTCTCGGAGGTCAGGACCTACCTCCAGATCACGGCTCTGGTGAACCGGATCGATTGGGTGTCGGGGTTTGCGAATGAGGTGCCGTTCATTCTCGGTGTCGAGAAGCTCATGGGCGTCGAGGCGCCCGAGCGCGCACAGTGGATCAGACTGATTCTCAGCGAGCTCTTCAGAATCTCGTCGCACCTTGTGTTCATGTCGTCGTATCCCTTGGAACTCGGCGCCACGACACCTCTCATGTACGTTCTCCGCGAGCGCGAGCACATCCTTGAGCTCATTGAGGGCGTGACCGGCGGACGATTCCATCCAAACTTCAACCGGGTCGGGGGCATCAAGCCGAACTACGGTGGCGGCAAGCAGACGAAGACGCAGTCCATGGATCTTCCCGCGGGATTCTTCAAAGCAACTCTCAAGGCTATGGACTCCATCGATCAGATTTGTGACGACATCGACACACTGGTGACAGGAAACGAGTTGATAAGGGCCAGGACCGTCGATGTTGGAGTGATTCCCGCTGACAAGGCCATCGAGTACGGCATGTCTGGTCCAAACCTTCGCGCGTCTGGTGTTGCGTACGACCTTCGCAAAGTCGAGAACTATCTCCCTTATGACCAGCTGGATTTCGACGTCATCAGCCGTCCTGGTGGAGATTGTTACGACCGTTACATTGTCAGACTCCTGGAGATCCGTGAGTCGGCGAAGATCGTTCGGCAGGCCATCGACATGATTCCCGTTGGGCCACTGCAGGCAAAGGTACCCCGAGTGTTGAAGGTCCCCTCCGGCCAGGTGTACTCGCGTGCAGAGAACCCCAAGGGCGAGTTCGGGTATTACATCGTGTCCGAGGGCGGGAAGATGCCGTACCGGCTCAAGATCCGCTCGACCTCCTTCTCCAACCTCACGATCCTCCCATGGATCCTCAAGGGCCAGCTCATCCCTGACCTCGTTGCCATCATGGGCTCGCTCGACTTTGTCCTCGGAGATGTCGACCGATGAGTTTCCTGCTCGAACTCGGCATCAAGGTCATCCTGATGCTCGCTGTGGTACTCACCGCAGCTCTTGTGACGATCTATGCCGAACTCAAGGCAGGATCGCACATGCAGACGCGGATCGGGCCGTACTACGCCGGCGGGAAATGGGGCTGGGCCCAGCCGCTTGCCGATGGTGCGAAGTTCATCCAGAAGGAGGATCTCGCTCCGGCCAAGGCAGATCGAACCGTGTTCGGTTTCGCGCCGTACGTCGTCATGATGTCGACTCTCGCGGTATTCGCTGTGATTCCCATGGGCCCGGACATCGTCGCAACGAATCTCGACCTTGGTGTGTACTTCATCCTTGCCATATCGTCGCTCTCCGTGCTCGGTGTGCTCATGGCTGGATGGTCCTCAGCGAACAAATACTCCCTGATAGGTGGACTTCGTGCTGCAGCCCAGCTGATCGCCTACGAGTTGCCGCTCGTGCTGGCTGTGGTGGCCGTGGTCGTCCAGGCGGGGACGATGTCCATGAACGGCATCGTAGAGGCGCAGCAGGCAACGCTCTTCACTATTGGCGGCGTCGAGGTGGCGCTCCCGTACATCCTTTCAGGACAGATCATCGGGTTCACCATCTTCATGATCGCGGCTGTTGCCGAGCTCTCGCGCATTCCCTTTGACATGCCCATCGCGGAGTCCGAGCTCACGATGGGCTATCTGACGGAGTATTCAGGCATCAGGTTCACGATGTTCTTCCTTGGCGAGTACGCCTCCCTGGTCGCACTCAGCGCGATCGCCACGACCCTTTACCTTGGCGGGTATGCAGTGCCATTCCTCCCCGAGTCGATGGAGAATTTCGCTGGCCCGGGCATCTTCCTCATCAAGGTGTCCTTCCTCGTGTTCCTCATCATCTGGATCCGCTGGACGTGGCCGCGTCTGCGCGAGGATCAGCTGCAATCGATGGCATGGCGCTGGCTCATCCCGCTCGCGCTTTTCAACATCGCACTGATCTCGGTGTTCAAGGTGGTGCTCTGATGAGTAAGAACATCGACTTCCCTTTCCCAGGTCTCTTCAAGGGTATGGGGCTCACGCTCAAGGCAATGTTCACGAAGGCGCCAGTGACCATGTATCCGGATGAGAAGGAGATCCCTGTCCCCAGGGCGCGCGGCGTTATCTCTCTCGATGCCGAGGCATGCACCGTATGCATGCTGTGCGCGAGGGAGTGCCCCGACTGGTGCATCTACATCGAGGGCCACAAGGAGGCACAGGAACCCGCCAAGCCAGGCGGGCGCATCAAGACGAAGAACGAGCTTGATCGTTTCGATATCGATTACAGCCTCTGCATGTACTGCGGGATCTGCGTTGAGGTGTGTCCCTTCGATGCACTCTTCTGGACACCGGAGTACGAATACGGCGAGGAGAGCATTTCGAACCTGCTGCACAATCAGGAGAGACTCGTCGATTGGCTCCAGACAGTCCCCGAGCCGCCGGCGCTGGAGTCCTGATGGAAGCAGTGTCTCTCGCCGACTGGTTCAAAGAAGTCGCCAACTGGGCATTCATGGTCATCGCGTTCCCCACGCTGTTCGCTGCCTGGCGAACGGTGTCATCGAACAACATTGTCAGAGCGGTGCTGTACCTCGTGATATCCCTTGCGGGGACCGCAGCGATGTTCCTGATGCTCGGTGCTGCATTCGTCGCCTGGACCGTCGTGCTCGTCTACATCGGTGCTGTGATCATCCTCTTTCTGATCGGCATAATGATCACGAGAGCGCCTCTCGGAGTTGACTCGGATCTCAGCCACGGCCGCGACGTCATGCTGCCGGCGGCGTTGTTGTCGATCGTGTTGTTCGCCGTCACGGCATGGGCTGTGTGGGATGCCTTCGGCATGATCATGATTCAGCCCTTCGAGCCGACAAGCACAGCCGATCTCGCGAATGTGCTGTTCGATCGCTTCGTGATCCCGTTCGAGGTCGTGTCGTTCGTACTGCTTGCCGCCCTGATCGGTGGTATCACGCTTGCCCGCAGGGACAACACGGGAGCAAAGCGATGACGGTGGTCCAGTTCGTCCTCGTGGGCATGGCGTTCTTCTCGATTGGCCTCTACGGAGTACTCTCCCGCAAGAACGCGGTGCTGATCCTTGCGTCCGTCGAACTCATGCTTGCGGGCGTCAACATCAACATGGTGACCTTCGACACCTACCTCCAGGACCAACTCCACGCAGGCCAGATATTCTCGCTCTTCATCATTGCTCTCGCCGCAGCTGAGGTGGGTATCGGTATCGCGATAATCCTGCTCATCTTCAGGAATCTCCAGACCGCTGACGTCGATTCACTTGATCTGATGAAGGATTGACGATGCATCGACTCCTCACCATTGCGTCACAGATCACCCTCGCCGCTGGCGAGGAGGGTGAGAGCGCGGCTGAAGAGGCCCACGATGCATTCGTTCCAGGGATCACGAGCGGACCGCTCGTCGAGTGGGCATGGCTCATCGTCGTCGTCCCGATCATCGCAACGTTCATCATCATGTTCTGGGGCAAGAAAATGCCATTCAAGGGCTGGGAGATTGCGTGGGGATCCATCGGATTCGTCGCGATCTACGGCACGGTCCTCTTCGTCCTGAACGCAACTCAGGGCATCGTCTATGAGGGTGCAGTTGAGATCGCTCAGATCGGCGATCTAACCCTCGAATGGGGATGGGTTGTCGACGGCTTGTCGATCATGATGTACTTCCTCGTAGGCGTCGTCGGATTCCTCGTCTTCACCTACGCAAAGAGCTACATGAAGGGCGATGTCCGTTTCACATGGTTCTTCGCCTCGTTCTCCCTCTTCGCTGGAGGCATGCTCGTTCTGGTCTCAGCCCCGAACCTCATCCAACTCATCGTCGGCTGGGAGCTCGTCGGTGTCTCGTCCTATCTCCTCATTGGGCACTACTGGGAAGACCTTGCGAACGTCGACGCGGCAAATACCGCATTCATGGTGAACAAGGTCGCAGACGCGGGGCTCTTCCTCGGAGCCATCATCATGGCGGTTTCAGTTGGTTCCTTCCGCTTCGATGACATCATCGATGTCGTGGTCCACGGTGAGGCAGGCATGTTGAGCCAGTACGCGTTCTGGGCTGGCCTGCTGATATTCATCGGAGCGATGGGTAAGTCTGCGCAGTTCCCCCTGCACGTGTGGTTGCCAGACGCAATGGCCGGCCCAACGCCCGTGTCGGCACTGATGCACGCGGCGACGATGGTTACCGCAGGTGTCTATCTTCTCGCGCGTCTCTTTCCCTTCTACCTTGACCCGACGGGCATGTTTGCTGGAGATGTGCGCGACATCATCATCGTCATAGGTGGCCTCACCCTGTTTCTCATGGGCTTCCTTGCAATCGTCCAGAAAGACATCAAGAAGGTGCTCGCATATTCAACGGTCTCCCAGCTCGGGTATATGGTCGCTGCAATGGGCGCCGGTGCCTACACCGCGGGACTTTTCCACCTCTTCACCCACGCCTTTTTCAAGGCCTTGCTGTTCCTGGGTGCCGGTTCGATCATCCACGCGGTGCACTCGAACAACATGCTCGACATGGGTGGACTCCGCAAGAAGATGCCTGTCACCTTCTGGACCTTCATTGTCGGCACCCTCGCGCTCATCGGAATCTTCCCGTTTGCAGGATTCTTCTCGAAGGACGAGATCCTGGCATCCATGAAGTACGCAGGTGAGAACGGACAGGACATGGCCAACTTCATCCTGATCCTTGGCATCGCGGGTGCGTTCATCACTGCGTTCTACATGACCCGCCTGCTGGCACTGACTTTCTTCGGCAAGTACGAAGGTCATGCGGAGCCACACGAGTCACCCAAGATGATGACCGTTCCGCTCGTTGCCCTCGCGTTCTTCGCCGTAGCTGCAGGCTGGATCAACTGGCCAGGCGTCTACACAGGTTTCACCACATGGGTTGCCACCCGCATTCCTCTGACCGGCATGGGCGACCATCACCCCGAAGGACTTGATTGGTCACTTGTCGTGATCGTCACGCCAGTCGTGCTCGCAGGAGTTGTAGCTGGCTGGTTCGTCTACGGGAGGAAGAAGAAGCCACAAGCCGAGAGGGATTCCTTCCGGATTCCTGTTCTCTGGCCGTTCTTCGAGAATCTGTATTACATCCCCGATTTCTACATGAACGCCATCGTGCGACCCATCATGGGTCCAATATCGAGGGTCGTTCTGTGGTTCGACATGTACGTGATCGATGGCTTCGTCAACCTTGTTGGACTCGGGTCGCTCGGGCTTGCAAAGGTGGTCAGAGTGTTCGATCAGAACGTGGTCGATGGCTTCTACAACGAACTCGGCGCAGGCGTCGGGGGGTCTGGTAGCGGCCTGAGGCTGATGTTCACCGGACGTGTTCAGCAGTACGCAGCATTCAGTTTCATCGGCGTTGTTGTCATCGCCGTTCTATTCATCATTCTCTAGGAGGAGCAACGATATGGATTGGTTCGAGAACGGTTGGGGGTTGAGCCTCATCGTGTTCTTGCCTGTCGTCGGCGCGCTAGCCGTTCTGGCCATACCGAAGGCAAAGGAGTCACTGATCAAGTGGACCGCCCTTGCCTTCTCCCTGGTCACGTTGGGCCTGGTGATAGCGCTGGCTGTGCAGTTCGACTATTCGGCTGCCGACACGTATCAATTTGGTACGGCAATGGACACGACGTGGATCTCAGCGATCAACGCGAATTTCTACATCGCCGTGGACGGCATATCACTACCCATGGTGATTCTTGCTGCCGTAATCACAGTGCTTGTCATCATCTACTCCTGGAACCACTGGCCCGAGCCGCACAACCCGAAGCTTCTCCTGGCGTTTGTGCTCATCCTCGCGACCGGTATGACTGGGACGTTTGTTGCTCTTGACCTTGTGCTGTTCTTCGTGTTCTTCGAGGTCGTGCTTCTTCCGATGTACTTCATGATCGGTATCTGGGGTGATCGCGCGATCAGAGTGGTTCCGGTCGTCCACTGGAAGATCGAGATGCGTCTTTACGCATCGCTGAAATTCTTTCTCTTCACGCTGTTTGGCTCAGCGTTCATGCTGCTGGCCTTCATCGCCCTGTACTTCAAGTCAGGGGAGTTCCTCGATGAGCGCACCTGGTCGATGATCGAGCTCTCGGACCTTGGGTCAGCGGGAGTGTTCACAGGGACGTTTGCGTTCCTTGTCTTCGCTGGGTTGTTCCTCGGGTTCGCTGTCAAGGTGCCGATGTGGCCACTACACACCTGGCTCCCTGACGCACACACCGCTGCACCAACGATCGGCTCAGTAATCCTCGCCGCTGTCCTTCTGAAGCTTGGGACCTATGGATTCATCAGGATCGCGATCCCTATCCTCCCTGATGAGGCTGTTTCGTGGGCGCCGTTCATCGGCATCCTCGCGGTGATCGGCATCATCTACGGTTCGCTTGCGTGTCTTGCCCAAACCGACATGAAGCGCCTCATCGCGTACTCATCCGTTGGCCACATGGGCTTCATCATGCTCGGTGTTGCAACGTTGACGCCGATCGGGCTCAACGCCGCGATCATCGGCATGGTGGCGCACGGCCTCATCACAGGTCTGCTGTTCTTTATTGCAGGGTCGATGTCGCACCGGTATCACACCAGGGACATGACTCGCATCGGTGGCACCATGGTGTTGATGCCGAGGATGGGTGTGCTGCTCGGATTCGCCGCAATGGCATCTCTGGGACTTCCTGCTCTTGCGGGGTTCTGGGGCGAGTTCATGGCGTTGTTGGCCTCGTTCGACCCGCTCCCGCTCATCGGAGCGACGACGACCTTCAGGGTGCTCATGGTGTTCGGCGCGATCGGCACCGTGCTCACCGCTGGCTACATGCTGTACATGTTGCGCAACGTGGATTTCGGCGAGCCGTCGAAGGAGTTTGCAGACAAGGTGCTGCCGGATGTTGATGGCTATGAGTGGCTTGCCTGGTCACCTCTCGTGATAGGCATCATTGCTATCGGGATCTACCCCAAGCTCGTGTTCGGCGCAACGAACGAAGCTGTCGTAAGTCTCCTCGCGAAGGCATTCGGAGGCTGACGTGTCCGCAATCGACTACCACGCGCTACTACCTGAGATCATCCTCGCCTTGACGGTGCTGGTGACCCTTGTAGTCGACATCGTGACGAGGAAGAAATATCTCGTTGCGGTGACCGCCATGGTGGGAATGTTTGCGGCGATCATCCCTGTGCTCACACTTGCTTTCTGTGGGAGCCTCGAGTTCTGTACCTCGACGGGCGCAGATCGTGTGCTGTTCGGCGGCTCCTATGTGGTCGACAGCTATTCACTCGTTTTCAAAGGCCTGTTCATCTTTGCTGCGTTCATTGCCCTGTTGTTGTCGGTCGGGTATCTGGAGTCAGATCGCTACTACGAGGGTGAGTTCTACTTCCTTCTCGTGGCATCGGCTCTCGGTGCTGTCGTGATGGCCTCATCGCGCGATTTCGTATCGATGGTTGTTGCCCTTGAGCTGGTGTCGGGGCCCGCGTTCCTTCTCGCAGGCTGGCGCAAGGGAGATCCAAAATCGAACGAGGCTGCGATCAAGTTCTTCATCAGCGGTGTTCTCGCGCTCGCTCTGCTTCTTATGGGCGTGTCGATGGTCTACGGACTTACGGGAACCCAGCAGTTCGATCAACTCGCCGCACAGTCTGCATCGATATCCGAGATGCCCTTGTTCGTATTGGGTGTGATATTCATCCTGCTCGGCTTCGGGTTCAAGGTCTCAGCTGTACCATTCCATTTCTGGACACCTGACACATATGAGGGTGCGCCTGCTCCCGTGACCGCATGGCTCTCCGTTGGGTCCAAGGGTGCAGGATTCGTTGGGTTGCTCTCGATTGCCTACCTCGCATTCCCTGCTGTTGCCGATGTCTGGGGGCCCGTCCTGTGGCTCGTGGCCTTCATCTCAATGACGCTTGGCAACATCGTTGCAATAAAGCAGACGAACGTCCTCAGGCTTCTTGGCTACTCGTCCATTGCCCAGGCAGGATTCATGCTTGCGCCATTCGGAGCAGCAGCCGCCTCTGGTTCTGACAATCTCGAGGAGGCGTTCTATGCAACGGTTACCTATCTCGTCATCTATGCCGTCATGAACCTCGGCGCCTTCGCCGTGGTGATCATCATCGCTTCGCGTGTTGGATCGTTTGAACTTGAGGATTGGGGAGGACTCAGCTCTTGGGCGCCTGGTCTTGCCATGGCCCTCGCCGTCTTCTTCATGTCGCTGGCAGGTATCCCGCCACTTGCAGGTTGGTTCGCAAAGTTTGCGATGTTCCAGGCCACGATCGGTGTCGGAAACTGGTGGGGCTACAGCATCGCGATCGCTGCTGCAATCAACGCGGTGATCGCGTTCGTCTACTACTCGAAGGTCGTGAAGGTCGCCTTCATGGACCCGGTACCGGCCGGCGTCGACGTCGAAGCGCTCGAGCGTATGGAGACACCAGCCCCCATCGCCTTCGCACTCGGTCTCACGGCCTTTGGCGTGATCCTGCTCGGCATCTTCCCTGGACTCGCCGCGAACCTTGGCGAGTACGGCGCCCAAGTGGTAGCCGCCTTCGGCGGCTGACCGCTTCGCTTCACGACAGACGACCGGTCGCCAAGCAACCGCGGCATTCGCGAGCGGTTGCTCCGCTGTCGCCGCTCCCTATACCTTGAACGACTCTTCGTCGTGTGTCGAGTGTCGCGGGTTGTGCGGCGTCCCTTTGGCTATGGTCTTGTCATGGCTCTTCCTTCGACCGTCGACGATCTCGAAGCAGCGTTGATTCGCGAGGATTACGTTCCTGAGCGAGGGTTGTCCGTCGCAATTCATCTTGCGGTCCAGATGGGGCGACCCCTGTTCGTTGAGGGCGAGCCGGGTGTAGGCAAAACTGAGATTGCAAAGGTACTCGCGGCTATCACAGGGGGAGAGCTCATACGGCTCCAGTGTTACGAAGGTCTCGACGCCTCCCACGCCCTGTACGAGTGGGACTACGCGCGACAGATGCTCGCGATCCGGCTTCTCGAAGCCCATGGCGATGATGTTGATGTGCATGACATCATGAGCGAGGAGTATCTGGTCGCGCGACCGCTCCTCCAGGCGATACGACGATCGTCAGAGGGTCTTCCAACCGTTCTCCTGATCGACGAGCTTGACCGCGCCGATGAGGAGTTCGAGGCATACCTGCTTGAGCTACTCTCCGATTTCCAGATCACGATTCCCGAGATCGGGACGGTGAAGGCCTCGACACCACCGATCGTCGTCATCACATCGAACAGGACGCGAGAGATCCACGACGCCGTGAAACGAAGGTGCATCTATCACTGGATCGATTATCCAACCGTTGAACGGGAGATTGAGATCCTAGAAAGGAAATCGCCGGAGACTCCCGAGATCCTCTCGAAGGAGCTTGCCGTCGCGATGCACAGGCTGCGCGAGCTCGATCTCTTCAAGCCACCTGGCGTCGCTGAGACCATCGATTGGGCAAAGGCGCTCCAGGTTCTCGGCGAGGTCGCGCTGTCTGGAGACGTCGTCGATGCAACGCTCGGAGTGATCGTGAAATATGAAGAGGACATGGAGACTGTTCGGACAGTCGGAACCGAGTCCCTGGCATGACACCAGATGGGACCGTGGCCACCACGAACCTCGTCATGTTCGTCCGCTCACTCCGGTCGAATGGGTTCTCTGTAACAACAGGGACGACACGCCAACTCGTTGAGGCGGCCACATTGGTAGGGATGGCCTCCGGAGACGACGTCAGGGACGCTTTCAGGTCGGTGGTCGTCACAAGACGGAGCCAGAACGAACGATTTGATGAGATTTTCGATCGGTTCTTCAGCGGCGACATCGTCATCTCTCTCGACGATGTCACCAGCCGACTCGCCGAGAGAAAGCCCCTCAGAAGTGTTCCTCGCATCGGCGTGGACGCCACACGTGTCGATGACACTGCGGGGGAGAGCGACGAGGTTGTCGACGTCGTCGGCGGCTCGCCTGGCGAACGTCTCATGGACGTCGATTTCGCCGACCTCAGCGATGAGGAAGCCGCCGCGGTCGCTGCTCTCCTTGCCAACATGGCGTGGAGCCCTTCTGCCGCTGCGTCGCGTCGATGGCGACCCGCATCCAACGGCCAGATCCCGGACATGAGGCGAACGCTCCGGATGCTCACTGGCCCGCGAGGAGATCTCATGCCTCTTGCCTTCACTGAGCGGAGGCCGAGGCAACGCCCACTCATTGTGATCGCGGATATCTCTGGATCCATGGAGCGGTATTCAGAGATGCTGCTCTATTTTGTCCACGGCGCCCAGCACAAATTCGACAGAGTCGAAGCGTTTGTTTTCGCGACCCGACTTACACGGATCACGCGACAGCTCCGCCGAAGAAACCCGAGCGATGCCCTGGAGCAGGTCGCTCGAAAGGTCCCTGACTGGTCAGGCGGAACCCGAATAGGCGATGCGCTTGCGAGCTTCAACAGGGACTGGTCCCGTCGTATAGGTGGCGGTCCGATTGCGCTGGTGGTTTCCGACGGATGGGATACAGGCGACCCCGCTCAGCTGGCACTCGAGATGCGGCGCCTCGGGCGGGCGGTTCACAGAGTCATATGGTTGAATCCGTTGGCTGGCCATGAAGGATTCACGCCCGAAGCCAGAGGCATGGCTGCCGCCCTTCCGTTCGTCGACGACTTGTTGGCAGGCGGAACTGCCCGTAATCTGGTGGACCTCGTCGATCTGCTTCAGACGTCGGGCACTGAGCGAAGGAGCGCCACAGCACAATGAGAGATGTTCTCGAGATCCACGATCGGTGGATGCGGCAGGGGAAGCGCGTTGCGGTTGCAACGGTGGTGGGAGTGAAGGGGTCTGCGCCACGGGGCGTTGGTGCCAAGATGGTCATCTCCTCTGATGGGGAGATGGAGGGGAGTGTCAGCGGCGGATGCGTCGAGAACGATGTGCGCGAGCACGCCGCTTCAGTACTTGCATCAGGCGTCCCCCGAGTTGTCACCTACGGCATTGCGGATGATGAGGCATTCGAGGTGGGATTGACCTGCGGAGGCACGATAGACGTGTACATCGCACCATGGTGACCGCGGTACTCGAAGCGATCTCAGAACTCAAGAGCCAGGAGCGCCTCGGTGCGATGATCACGGTGATCGACGGACCTGACATGGGGTCGGTAGTTGTCGTGGACAGGGCAGATGGATCTGTTGCAGGTGATGACGGTCCATGGTTCGACGAGGATGTTGCTTCTGACGCTCGCGACCTCATGGACCGCGAGGAGAACAAGTCGTTGCTCTACGGAGACCGTCGCATCTTTTTCGACATCATCGCTCCGTCGCCAATCATGCTGATCTTTGGTGCAGGGCACATTGCCCAACCGCTCTCGCTCTTCGCCCGCGAACTCGAATTTCGGGTGGTTGTTGCGGATGCTCGTGCTACGTGGGCAACACCAGAGCGGTTTCCGAACGTCGACGAGTTGATTGTGGCGTGGCCAGAAGGTGTGTTTGATCACATAGAGGCCGACCGCAGGGTCTACGTGGTGCTTCTGAGTCATGACAGTCGCTTCGAGATCCCTGTCTTCGATGCTGTGCACGGGAAACCGATCAGGTATCTCGGTGCAATGGGATCCCGACGAACCCACGGTTTGCGCGTCGAACGTCTTAAGGCTGAAGGATGGTCCGACGTTGAACTCGCGACGATCCATGGGCCGATCGGCCTCGATCTGAAGGGTCAGTCGCCTGCGGAGACTGCGATCGCGATTCTCGCGGAGATAGTGCAGGTTCGCTACGGTACCGGTTTGGCGGCCCCGCTCCACGGTAGCAACGCCGCGATCCACGCAACATAGGAACCTCTATGGATGTCACTGAACGGTTCACCGTCACCAGACCGATTGAGTCGGTATGGGAGTTGTTCCAGGACGTCCCTGAGCTCGCCCGCTGCCTGCCTGGCGCCGAGCTCACGAGCGACAACGGCGATGGATCCTTCGATGGCCGCGTAGGGGTGAAGCTGGGGCCGATCTCGTCGGCTTTCGACGGGAGCGCAACCATCGTGTTCGACCACGAGTTGTATACGTTGGATATCAAGGGTCGCGGCGTGGACCGATCCGGTGGTAGCCAGGGGCGCGTTGAGGTTGCTGTGACCCTTGTCGATGCGGATGGCGTCGACACCGAAGTGACGATCGATGCAAAGGTGATGTTGGCAGGGCCGATCGCACAGTTCGGGCGCACGGGTCTTGTCAAAGAGGTGTCAAAGCGTCTCATCGACGAGTTCTCCGACTGCCTGCACGCAAAACTCGATGCAGGATCTGTCGAGGAGGCAGTCGGGATCGAGGCCTCGGATGTCCATGGCTTCTCCCTGTTCGTTGCAAGCACCTGGGGTGCGTTCACGTCGTGGTTCGGCGGGCTATTCTCGAATTCTGACGAGTAATCGACGTTTCCCAAGCAGCGCCGTGCCGCGTTGTCTATGGTGTGAGCAATTCGCTATTCGCATGGGCAATGGCACCGTCTTGTTGCCCACACCGAGTCGATCGGAGGGTCACCCTTGGAAATCAGCATCTCAGTCAACGGAACACAGACCGGCGGTGACGTTGCACCGCGAACCCTTCTTGTCCACTACTTACGCGACAACTTGGGATTGACAGGCACCCATGTCGGTTGTGACACCGGTTACTGCGGCGCATGCACCGTGATCGTCGATGGGCGAACGGTCAAGTCCTGCACGATGCTTGCGGTTCAGGCCGACGGCCGGTCCATTGAAACGATCGAAGGCGTGGCTGTCGGGGATGAACTGCATCCCGTGCAAGAGGGCTTCTGGGAGTGTCACGGCCTCCAATGCGGCTTCTGCACCCCGGGAATGATCATGAGTTCCATCGCTCTCCTTGATAACAACAACGATCCCAGTGAGGCTGAGGTCCGCCACGGTATTGAAGGCAACCTCTGTCGCTGTACCGGTTATCACAACATCGTGCGCTCGGTGCAATATGCCGGCGCGAAGATGCGCGGAGAAGATCCTCAGGGAGCCTCACAAGGAGTGTCGTCATGAGTACCACAAGTGTGATGGGCGGGATTGTACGGCGCAAGGAGGACCCGTCCCTCATCCAGGGAAAGGGCGTGTACGTTGACGACATACGACGCCATGGTGAGCTTGCTTCCGCGTTCGTGAGAAGTCCTTTTGCAGCGGCAACCATTACCAGTGTTGACGCATCCGCTGCACTTGCGCTCCCCGGCGTGCATGCTGTCTATACGATCGACGACGTCCGTCACCTCGGATTGAATCCCGCACAGGTGGCTGTTGGAACCCTTCGCCCCCTGCTGGCAGACGGCACAGTGCATCACGTTGGACAGGCGGTCGCGATGGTCGTGGCGGACGATCGTTACATCGCCCAGGACGCCGCAGACCTTGTCTACGTCGACTACGAACCCGGCGACGCCGTTGTCGACCTCAAGGACGCGTACGCTGACACCGTCCAGGTACACGACGGTGTGTCCAACACGCTGCTTACGTGGAACGGACACGCCTGGTGGGAGGGCGTTATCGATCTCCCTGATCCCTCCCCTGGCATCCAGGAAGCCAAAGAGCGCGACGACACAGTTGTTGTGAGCCTCGAAATGGTCAACCAAAGGCTCATCCCTACGGCAATCGAGCCAAGGGCGGTCCTTGCTGATTGGAAGAGCGGCTACGACTCCGTTGAATTGTGGTCGAGTTCTCAGATTCCTCATGCCGTTGCTGGCGCAGTGGGTTTGGCGTTTGGTATTGGCTCGAACAAAGTCAGAGTTGTCGCGCCAGAAGTGGGTGGCGGATTCGGCTTGAAACTCAACGTGTATCCAGATGAGATTCTCGTGTGCTTCGCGTCAAAGGTTCTCGGTCGGCCAGTTCGCTGGACGGAGACCCGCCGCGAGGCCGGGTTTGCTTCGATTCAGGGACGGGGGTGGATTGGCACGTCGACCATCACAGGAACCAGGGAAGGAAAGATCCTTGGATATGAGCTTGACGCTATCTGTGACATGGGCGCCTACACGCATAACTTCACAGTCGCGATTCCTCTTCTGGGATTGTTCGTGGCGTCCGGCCAATATGACATTCCCACGTCGTACGCGCTGCATTGCGTTGTGACAAACACACCCACGACGGATGCTTACAGGGGAGCGGGAAGGCCAGAGGCGGCCTACTACCTGGAGAGGATCGTCGACGCGTTCGCACGCGAGATTGGGATGGACCCGGCTGATGTGCGCAAGGCGAACTACTGGAAGCCGGACCAGTTCCCTGTGACGACGCCGATAGGCCTGACCATGGATACCGGAAACTACGAGGTGAATCTTGACGCCCTGCTCGAGAGGGTCGGCTACGAGGATCTCAAGGCGAAGCGTGATGCGGCAAGAGCCGAGGGAAGACTCCTCGGACTTGGACTCAGCTCGTACGTAGAGGTATGCGGGTTCGGGCCATCCGCGCTTGCAGGGCTCGGGTTCTCATGGGCAGGCTATGGATTGCCTGCAGCGTTCAACGGTTCGGGTGTGGTTCGTGTCCAGCCGGACGGCACGTGCACGGTCACCATCGGAACAGGACCCAGCGGACAGGGGCATGAAACCACCTGGGCACAGATCGTCTCGGACGGTCTTGGCATCCCGATGGACAACATTGAGGTCCATCACGGCGATTCAATCGACTCCCCGATGGGCATTGGCACGTTTGGGTCCCGCTCAATTGCGGTGGACGGAACAGCTTCGTTCGAAGCAACGAATAGGGTCAAGGAGAAGGCGGCGATAATTGCGGGCCATCTCCTCGAAGCCGCACCAGAGGACGTGCAATTTGCCGACGGTGGCGCCAGCGTCGCCGGGTCTCCTGATCGAACGGTCAGCTGGGCCCAGATCGCTGAGTCTGCATATCAACCGCACACCCTGCCGGAAGGTATGGAGGGCGGCCTTGAGTCCTCGGTAGTGTTCTCACCACCGAACGCGACATGGCCGTTCGGGTCACACCTCGCCCTTGTCGAGGTCGATCCGGAAACGGGCGATGTGGACCTGCTCGACTACTGGGCCACCGATGACTGTGGCAATGTGATCAACCCGATGATCGTCGATGGCCAGGTGCACGGAGGCATCGCACAAGGTATTGCGCAGGCTCTCTTCGAAGAGGCGATCTATGACGACATGGGGAATCTCCTGACGGCGTCACTCGTCGATTATCCCCTGCCTGCTGCAGAGAATCTCCCGATGTTCTCACTTGATCGTACCGTGACACCAACGGATGTAAACCCGCTTGGCGTAAAGGGCATAGGCGAAGCGGGGACGATCGGGTCGGCCCAAACGATCGTGAACGCGGTGGTCGATGCCGTGAGCCATCTTGGCGTGAAACACATAGACATGCCGCTGCGACCGAAACGTGTCTGGCAGGCAATAGAGGATGCGAGGAACTAGCGATGTATCCAGCCAACTTTGAGTACGTCGTCCCTTCCTCACTGCACGAGGCGCTTACGGTGCTCTCCGAGAGCGAGAACGCCAAGGTGTTAAGTGGTGGCATGAGCCTGATTCCTCTGATGAAGATGAGGCTCGTGCGTCCGACGACCGTGGTCGACATATCTCGGCTTCCCGGATTGGACACGATCACTGATGAGGGCGACCACATCGCCATCGGAGCGCTCGTCAAGCACGCTGAAACTGGGTCGAACGCGTTGATACGGGAGTACGCAACTGCGCTCGCCCAGGCAGCAGGCGTGACCGCGGACATTCAGGTCAGGAACCAGGGCACCACCTGTGGCTCGATAGCTCACGCAGACCTTGCGGCAGACCAGCCAGCGGCTGTGCTCGCACTTGGCGCCGTCATGGTGGCCGATTCTGTGCGTGGACAACGACAGATCCCAGCTGCCGATTTCTTCGTCGACACGCTGACATCGGCGCTCGCCGATGACGAGATCCTCGTCGGAATCGACATCCCGAAGGGTGGCCGATCGGCGTATGCGAAGCTCGGAAGACGTGGAGGCGACTCTGACTACCCCATTGCGGGGGCAGCGGTGTGGATACAGGGCACGGATGGATCCGTTGCTGACGCACGCATTGCTGTGACCGGTGTGAGCTCCAAGCCATATCTCGCGTCGGCGGCCGCGGAGGCCGTTATTGGGGGCAACGGTTCTTCTGACGCCATCGCCACAGCAGCGTCACACGCAACGGACGATGTTGTTGTACTCGAGGATCTGTATGGCTCGGTCGAGTACCGCGAGCATCTGGCGGGTGTATACGTGAAGCGGGCGCTGGAGGATGTGCTGGCATAGCCGTCGACTCGACTGCCCTGGAGCCTCGAGAGCGATTTGCAGCGGTCATCCTTGCTGCAGGTGAGGCGACGCGCATGGGTAGGCCAAAGCCTGCGCTGCCCTACGGATCGACAACGATGGTTGGCGCCGTCGTGGCCTCTGCTGATGAAGCAGAACTGTCGCCTGTCATTGTTGTGACCGGTTTCCACGAAGGTCCAGTCGCCGCTGCGGTTGGTGGTTCAGCTCACATCGCAAACAACCTGAATCCCGAGCGGGGGAATGTGTCGTCCCTTCTGGTCGGTTTGGATGCGCTGGACGACCCGGTCGGTGTCGTCCTCCTACTCGCGGACATGCCTGAAGTGAGGGTCGATGTCATCTCCAGCCTCCTTGATGGCATGAGTGCCTCGGCATTCAAGGCAGGTTGGGTGGAGTATCGCGACGGTCGGGGACACCCCATTGCGCTCAGCGTGTCGTCGTTTGATGATGTGCGCGCTCTCAGAGGATCAAAGGCGCTGTGGCCCTTCCTTTCATCCCTTTCGGAAGAAGACACGTTCGTCGTTCGAGTTGATGAACCAACACCGACCGATGTGAACACACCGCAGGACTACGAGCGCCTCAGACGACGGGCAGTCTCCTAGCCAGAACACTCACTTGGCTGGTCGAGTAGTTGGCGGACTTTCTCGAGCGCATCGCTTGGATCGACAAACAGGACGCACGGCGGTGCGTCGGCCATCAGGGCTCTCGCCTCGTCGTGGAGATGGCTATCGACCTGGAGTACCAGAGGGATGTCGAATGTGCGGCACACGTGGAAGACATCCTGATACGTAACCGCTCCGGCTGGCGTGCTGCCCTTCGGGGAGTAGATCTTGTGCAGATACCCGACGAGAACGTCGACTCGGTTTTCTTTGTTGATGATTCGCACGTTCATGCCGTGGTTGTCGAATCCGTTGGATATCGGCATCGTGTCGTATCCCTCGCACACCAGGTTCGTGAGCAGGGCGGATTCGGTGCCGTCAAAGTAGCCGATGATCTTTCTCATGATGAATCTCCTTACACAACGCCTTGATCAAGCATTGCTGTGGCTACTTTCCTGAAGCCAGCGATGTTCGCACCGACAACGTAGTTGTTCGGTACTTCGAATTCCTCGGCCGTTTCACGACATGTCGTGTGGATCTTGGTCATTATCCCGAGGAGCTTTCCGTCAACTTCCTCTCGGGTCCACGACGTGAATCCTGCATTCTGAGCCATCTCAAGGCCGCTCACAGAGACACCTCCTGCATTCGCAGCCTTCCCCGGTCCAAAGAGGACACCACTGTCAACGAGTAGCTTCTCGGCGTCTGGTTCAGTAGGCATATTCGCGCCCTCGGCAACGATCTGGATGCCGTTGGCGACCAACTGCTTGGCGTTGTCTACGTTGATCTCGTTCTGGGTTGCGCAGGGGAGGGCGACGTCTGCACCTTCGACGCCCCATGGCCTCTGCCCCGGGTAGTACTCGACGCCAAACCGTTCGGCGTACTCACTGATGCGGCCACGGCGGATGTTCTTGAGATCCATGACCCAGGCCAGCTTCTCTGCGTCGATGCCATCGGGGTCGTGGATGAATCCTCCCGAGTCGGAGAGCGCCACGGCCGTTCCGCCGAGGCGGTTAATGTTCTCCACTGCGAACTGGGCGACATTCCCTGAACCGGAGACAATCACCGTCTTTCCATTGATGGAATCCCCCTGGGCTCTGAACATCTCCTCTGTGAAGTACACGAGCCCGTAGCCGGTTGACTCCGGTCGGATGAGGCTTCCGCCCCAAGTCGTGCCCTTCCCCGTCAGAATGCCGCTGAATTGATTGGCGAGCTTCTTGTATTGGCCGAACATGTAGCCGATCTCGCGCCCGCCAACACCGATATCGCCGGCAGGGACGTCTGTGTGTGGGCCGATGTGGCGGAACAGTTCACTCATGAACGCCTGGCAGAAGCGCATGACCTCATTGTCACTCCTCCCCTTGGGATCAAAGTCCGCTCCGCCTTTCCCTCCACCCATTGGAAGGGATGTCAGTGCGTTCTTGAACACCTGCTCGAACGCGAGAAACTTCAGGATGCCGAGGTTGACCGATGGATGGAATCGTAGACCACCCTTGTAGGGGCCGATGGCACTGTTCATCTCGACTCTGAAGCCGCGGTTCACCTGGACTTCCCCGGCATCGTCGACCCAGGGGACACGAAAGATGATGATTCGTTCCGCATGCACCATGCGTTCGGGGATCTTGGCCCTCAGATAGATGGGGTCAGATTCGAGCAGCGGCCACACCGAGTTGGTTACTTCGCGGACCGCCTGGTGGAACTCGTACTGGGCGGCAGACTTTGTGACCACATAGTCCATGAACTCATCGAGGGTTTGCGGCACGTCGTCCATCCCTTTCGTCGCGCGGTACAACACCCGATGATAGCAAGGAAGCGATGAATTCCTGAGTCAAAAGCTATGTGATATCGGTGGGTGGATCGGCAAGGCGCTCCCGAATGTCGCTGATCGCGGCATCCATCAGATCGCGGGGCTGAAGCGGATACCGATCCGACACCCAGACCTCGGTCCCGTCCTCGAGGATGGCCCTGTGTTGTGCGCCCTTGATCATTTCACCTACGAGGGGGCTTCCGGGCTCCCGATGCGGGGCAAGGTGGACATGAAGGTGCGGCACACTGTCGCCGAAGATATAGGCGTACACGAGATCTGCACCCGTCGCAGCCTTTATCGCGGCGGAAGCTCGAGCGATCGTTTCGCCGAAGGTCGCAGCTTCCTCGCCGCTGAGTTCGGTGATGTCCGAAATGTGCCTTCTCGGTTCGAGGTATGAGAAGCCTGCGACCTCGCTCACAATCGCTGTTGTGAGCCGCCAGAGGTCGTCGCTCCAGACCTCGGTGCGCATGAGCGCTTTGTCCATTTCCCTGCCAGAGCAGAGCGGGCAGTCCGAGTCAGTCATCAGATAAATCTACACTGTTCCATGTGCGCGAACGACTAATCCAGCAGATACAAGCACGGGGTCCGATGCCGTTCGACGAGTACATGGAATGGTGCTTGTACGACCCGCATGAGGGCTTCTTCTCGGCGGGACCTGTGCGGTCGGGCAAGAAGGGCGATTTTGTCACGAGTCCTGAGATCTCGTGGACCTTCGGCGTCCCCATTGGTGAGTGGGCGGAGAAGTCCGCACCAAGCCCGCAGGCCGCGTTGATCGAGGTCGGGTCAGGCACTGGATCTCTCCTCGCGCAGATCGCAGACATATGGACGATGGATCGTGACCTGGTGTTTGCCGTCGAGCGCTCGGCGAGCGCAAGACACCACATTGCGGAGCACTTCGATGGCGTGATTGTCACCGAGACGATGAACGAGATTCCAGCGGGGATCGATGCCGTCGTTGTCGCCAACGAGGTGCTCGACAACATGCCTGCGGCTCTGGCTCGACGGGTTGAGGGGGGCTGGGTTGAGATCGCAGTCGATGTGGAGGGTGATGTCTTCGTGCTTGTTGATGTCCCTGCTCGCGTCGAGGTGCTTTTCTGGTGCGATGACATCTTCACAGGTGCACATGAGGGTGCCGTCGTTTCGGTACAAATGGGAATCTCCTCCTGGATTGCGACGCTGTTCGAGCGCTTTGCCATGGTGTCGTTGTGTCTCATCGATTATGGAGGTTCGGCGGAGGAACTTGCTGCGCGGGACCCGGAGTCGGTCGTAAGGACCTATCGCAAGCATCAGTCTGGCATCGACTGGTTGCAGCATCCGGGGGAGTTCGATGTCACGGTTGACGTGAATAGCAACGGTGTCGTGAACGCGATAGCGCGGTCGGGGCACGACGCGCGCGTCATGAGTCAGCGAGCATTCTGCCTCGACTACGGACTTGGCGAGGTCATAGACGACGCAAGAGCGGGTGAACAGATCGCCGCCTCCGCCGGCCAGGTCATGTCGCAACTCGAGAACAGATC
>JAMBLH010000327.1 GCA_023336875.1 Actinomycetes bacterium | reverse complement strand
TGTGCACGCGATGTGCACGCGGATCACGGACGACGGTGCAGTCGGTGTCAATGGCAATTGTCAGACAAAGCACAGATTAGACCTATATGGGACTAAGATGGTGTTCGGATGACAAAGGAGATGCGCGGTGTCAATATCTCATCGAAGCGTGCCTCGATCGGTCGCTCCGATCCTTGAAGCGCTTGAACTCGACCAGCCTGTACTCGTCACGCGAGAACTTCTCGACGACTTGGTTGCTGCGGAGGATGTCGAGGTATCCGGGTCTGTTGCTGCACGGCTGCTTCGAGAGCGCGGTTGGTTACTTCCACTCCGGACCACTGGTGTGTGGGAATTCGCTCCGGGTGCGCGTGCAGGTTCCATCGGTGGCGGAGATCCATTCATCGAGCTGCGGGCACGGCTTGAGACGCGTCCGCTTGAGGCTTCGGTTGCGGCGGAGTCTGCAGCGTGGCTTCAAGGCCTTGCCTCGCGGGCCCCGGAGCCTCAGGTGCTGTGCTTGCCTCCGGGGAAGCGGCTACCGAGGTCGTTGGATGAATTCCGTGTGGTTAGGTGGGTGCCATCGATCCCGATGAGTGACATTGATGGGCTGCCGGTGTGGTCTGTGAGCACATTGCTCGCGTTCATGGGGGCGAGACCTGACCAGTTCCGGGACTGGCCGAACGTGAGCGAGTGGCTCATGGATGCCGCCCAACGAACATCGGTCGAAGCTCTCCGATCGGAGCTGGCTGAACGATCTCGGAGTGCATGGGCAAGGACGAGTTATCTCTTGCTGCGAGGCGGAGCGGCCAAAACAGCCGATGAGTTGATTGCGTTGGCGCCAGATGGAAAAGGGCCGTTCCACCTCGGACCGAGGGAGCGACCGTCGAAGTACGATCGTCGGTTCGATGTCGTTGATCACATCTTCCCGGGATCGTGGTCGGTCAAGGCCGCCCAATGAGGATCACCGAGGGCTACTTGTCGCGCCACTATCAGGGTCGCTCGGGCGGCAGAGATCCTGCGCTGCTCGATATCGCCCAGGACTATGCGCTTGTGGTGCTGTACCGCGCGGGGGTCTTCGATCTCAATGCCGTACTCAAGGGTGGCACGGCACTCAGGAAGTTCCGGTCTGGAAACGCCGGGCGCTTCTCCACAGATCTTGATTTCGCATGCGACAACGACACCACCGCAGCGCTTGTACTCGAGAGTATCGATGGTGCTGAGATCGACGGATTCTCCTTTCGTCTCGAACGTCGTGACAGCGACCGAAGGGCGGTCCTCCGTGTGACGACTCCACTCGGCACGCCGAACCTCCCCGCGAAGATCGACCTTTCAACCCGCGGTCTCTGGCTGCCACCGGATGTGATCGAGATGGTTCCCCTCCCAATCCACAAGCGGTATGACATCGACCTGCCATCGATCCCCGTCATGCGACTTGAAGAGGTCATTGCCGAGAAGCTTGCCAGGTACCGCCGGACGAGCCTCGCCCGCGACCTCTACGATCTTCAGTGGTGCGCCGATCAGAGTTTCGACGAAGCATTGGTGCGGCGCCTCTGGATTCTGAAGAGCTTCTTCGACATCGTCGACGACGAGATTGCCCTCGGTCCCATCGATTCGGCTGATGTTCTGTCGGAACGTGATGAAACAGTCTTCGCAGCAGAGCAGATCGGGTATCTAACAAGACCTGTCGACATTGCCGGCTGGGAGAAGAGAGTGCGATCCAGGTACGGCTTCTTGGCGCGTCTGGACGACGACGAGCGGAGGTGGGCCGGTGCGAGTCCCGCCGACAGGTGGAGTGCGCTCCAGGCTGTCAAACTGATTGAGCAGACCTAGCCGCTCTCCTGTGGATGTGGTGTGGTTGCTCGCTACCGCCGACCGCGCGGACTTCGGCTGTCCATGTATTCGAGGAGCGCTGCCTGGGAGCTGAGCCACAGTGACCCGTGTCTTACAGCTCGAAGTCGACCGGACAGGGCGAGCTGTCGGAGATAGTCAGATGAGTAGGGGCTGCCTTCAGCCAAGGCTCGGAGGGGAAGAATCCGTGCATCACCTGCAAGCCGGGGCAGGATGAATCTGTTGATTGATTCACTGACCGCGCGAGCGAAGAGTTCGACTAGGCCCGTGAGGTCTCCTTGGTCGGCACGCTCAAGTGAGCGGAGATAGCGGTCGCGTTGTTGATATCGGATGATCATTGGCGGATAGTCGGCCTGGACGAGACTCCAGTTGGCCAAGAGGCGTCCAACGCGCCCATTCCCGTCGGTGAAGGGGTGGATACGTTCGAACCGAGCGTGCTGCTCAGCGATCCGGAGTATCGGATGAGAGCTAGGCGATTGAACGCCGGCGGAAACCCAGTCGGTCATGTCGGCATGAACGGCGGGCGCCGCGGATAACTGAACCCGTCGACTGCCGCGTACGATCACGCCAGTTGTCCGGAAGTCTCCGGGCGTGTCTCTGGTAGTCGGTGGGAATGCCGCCCACACGGGACCCACCACGCGGCGATGAACTTCTCGCACGATCGCCAATGTGATTCCTGGAGGCGTCTCGGAAGCCGTCTCATAGACCCAGCTGGCAGCGTCGGCATAGGCCTTCACCTCGAGTGCTTCGGCGAGCGAGCCCCGGGCCTCGTTGCGCTCAACTACAGCCTCGACATCCTGAGGCGTCAGAGAGCTACCTTCGATTGCGGTGGAATGATGGGTCTCAAGCAGCCAGATCTCCCGCAGCACATGATCGAGTTCAATGCGGTGCGGCAGCCCACCGAAGTGTTCCATCAGCAGGTCTGCCTCGGCATCGACACGGGTCAGCAACTGCTCAGTTGTGGGACGACCTCGCGGCATCGAATACCTACGCTTTCTTAAATGCAACCAATTCGTAGGTATTCTACTGCTACGTCAGTAGTTTCCCTGCAGGAGTGGCTCGACATACTCCCGCACACAAGCGACCGATGCGTGAGGAGTCGTCTCGGTAGC
>JAMBLH010000326.1 GCA_023336875.1 Actinomycetes bacterium | reverse complement strand
TGGTTTGTAGCCCCGATGGGATTTGAACCCACGCTACCGCCTTGAGAGGGCGGCGTCCTAGGCCTCTAGACGACGGGGCCATGGGGCAGACCGAAGCCTGCCTTGGCTCGGGGGGAAGGACTCGAACCCTCAATGACGGGACCAGAACCCGGAGTGTTGCCAATTACACCACCCCCGAAGGCGGTGGCAAGGATACGTCACGACGCCGCGTAATGGCAAGCTCCGGTGCGCTCCCGTTCTCCGGGCTGGGGAGCCGCTATATGCCGCAGCGAACCCTGGGTTGCGTTTTCTTAGAGGAGAGCGCGGGCGTTGGAGATGCGGGTGAGGGTTTCGAGTTTGCCGAGGATGGCGAGGGATTCGAAGAGAGGGGGACTCACCGTGGAGCCGGAGATGGCTACGCGCACTGGTTGGAAGCCTTTGCGGGCGTTGAGACCGGTGTCGACGAGCATCTGGCGCAGCGCCGACTCTATGGACTCAATCGTCCATTCGTCGAGCGGAGTGAGGGCCGCCAGGGCGGCGTCGAGCGCAACGAGGGCCTCGGGGGTGTCCATGACCTTGGACCAGGATTTCTCGTCGTATTTGTCGATGTTGGTGAAGAGGAACCGCACCTGGTCGGAAACCTCGGGAAGCAGCTTCGTGCGCTCCTTAATGAGAGGTACCATCTCCATGAACTGCTCCCGTTCGTCCGCCGAAAGCGTTCGGCCGAGGTCCTCCTCGACAAGGAGAAGCGTGCTCGCAACGAACTCGTCGTCGCTCATGCCCCTGATATACACACCGTTGAGCCATTCGAGTTTCTGAGGATCGAAGACGGCAGGATTCTTCGACACCGTGGTGAGATCGAACCTCGAGATCATCTCATCGATGCTCGCGACATCCTCTTCGTCGCCAAGGGACCAGCCGAGCAACGCCAGATAGTTGTTGATCGCCTCCGGCAGCACACCCATCTCGCGATAGGCGCTCATTGCGGTGTCCCCGTGACGCTTGGAGAGCTTCTTCCCGTCTGGTCCCATCAGCAGGGACAGATGTGCATACGTTGCCGGCTCGGCGCCCATTGCTTGGGCGAGGAGGATGTGCTTCGGTGTCGACGACAGCAGATCCTCTCCACGGATCACATGCGTGATGCCGTAGTCGACGTCATCGACCGTCGAAGCGAGGTGATAGGTCGGCGATCCATCCGAGCGGAGTATTACAAAGTCGTCGACCTGCTTGTGGTCGAATACCATGTCTTCACGCACGATGTCTGTAAATCGTGTTTCTCCAGGTCTCGGCACCCTGAACCTGATCACCGCAGACTCCCCCGCTGCGACGCGTCCGGCGACCTCTCCATACCCTGGTTCCAGGCTCCCGTCATAGGCTGGCGAGGTGCCCGCGTCCCTGGCATCCTTTCTGAACTGCTCGAGTTGGTCTGGGGTTGCGAACGAGTAGTAGGCGGAGTCGCTCTCGATCAGATCGCGGGCGACTTCTCGATAGCGGTCGTACCGATCGGACTGGCGATATGAGCCGTGCTCCCCACCGATGACGATTCCCTCATCCCACTCAAGGCCAAGCCACTCCATATGTTCAAGGATGTCCTCCTGATACTCCTCGGTGCTGCGTGCGGTGTCCGTGTCGTCCGACCGCAGGATGAACACGCCGTCGTTGGCGCGAGCGAACAAGTAGTTGTAGAGAGCTGTTCGTGCCGCGCCCACATGGAGATAGCCAGTGGGCGAAGGAGCAAACCGAACGCGGACTGTCACAGCGACACCACAGGATTCATCAGCACGCCGATCCCCTCGATCTCTACTTCCACCTTGTCGCCGTCTGCTATCGGACCAACACCAGCCGGTGTGCCCGTAAGTATCACGTCACCGGGGAGAAGCGTCATTACGGACGACACGAACGCCACGATCTGCGGTACATCGAATACAACATCGGACACGGTGCCGTCCTGTGTCAGCTCGCCATTGACACGACAGGTGATACTGTTGGGCTCCGCCGGATCGAACTCCGTATCGATTGCAGGACCGAGTGGGCAGAAGGAATCGAACCCCTTCGCCCTTGTCCATTGCACATCCGTTCTCTGGAGTGCTCGTGCGGTTACGTCGTTTGCAGCTGTGTAGCCAAGGATGTGCTCAGCAACATCGTCCTGGCTGACGTTGTGCGTGACCTTTCCCATCACAACCGCTAGCTCTGCCTCGTGGTCGACCTGGCCGACGCCTGGCGGGATACGAATGGGAGCCATAGGCCCAATCACGGTTGTTGGGGGCTTCAGGAAAATCGCGGGGATGTCGGGCACATCGTTTCCCAACTCCGTGGCATGGTCGACGTAGTTACGACCCACCGCAATGATCTTCGTCGGTATCACCGGTGAGAGAAGCTTCACCTCGGTGATCGGGAGTACGGTCTCGGATCGCTCCCACTGAAAAAATGGTGACCCGTGGTACAGGCGTATGCCGTCTGGTTCCACGGTTCCGTAGGTGATGTCGTCTGCTTCAGCGTCGATGCGGACGATCTTCATGCTGCCTCCAAGTCAGGGAAAGTAGTCGCCGGAACGGTAGGTGCCGAGGCGTTCCTTGTGTTCGTCAGCGACTCCTGGTGAACCGTATGCAACGG
>JAMBLH010000325.1 GCA_023336875.1 Actinomycetes bacterium | reverse complement strand
TGGTCGACCGCGGCAAAGTAACCCGCGAATTGTGCCTGGGTGAACCACTGCAACTGCAACTTGACTGGTGTCAGTTCGCCCGACGAATCGTCGTCAGAGCTGCTACAAGCAGCAGCAACCATGGCGAACACCGCCAGCATGATGAACCAGCGAACCAGTCCTTTCTTCCTTCCCAACTGCATCGAATCCTCCTCGATATCTTGTTCTTCGGGGTCTAGACCCCGATCGTTTCCCTGTCAGACCTCCATGGCATGGAGACCCTCTCGAACGCTCCGGTCAGCAGATAAAGACCAATACCCATGAGGCTCCCAGCAAGCACCGCCGCCCATGCCTCCGTGTATCTTGCGAGACCTGCATTCTGCACAATAAGCGGTCCGAGAGCATCCTGCCGACCTCCGAAGTATTCAGCAACGATGGCTCCGATCACCGCAAGGCTCGAGGCGATCTTCAATGATGTGAAGAAGTATGGCTTCGCGTTCGGAATGCGCACCTTCTGTGTCACCTGCCAGGACGATGCAGCGTACGAGCGCATCAACTCGATCTCAGTCGGACTCACATCCGTGAGACCCTTGGTCGTATTGATGAAGACAGGGAAGAAAACCAGAATCACGACGATCGCCTGATTCGAGACCGGGGATAGAAGCCCGTACCAGGCATTGAAGATCGGGGCGAGTGCAATGATCGGGATCGCGTTCAATGAAATCGCGAGTGGCGTGAGGGTCTCGTTCGCCAACCGAAATCGCGACACAAGCAACGCCCACGCGACGCCGAGCACGATGCCACCGATGAGACCTGTGATGACGATGAAGCCAGTGTGCTTGGTTGCGATCCAGATCACATCGAGATTTTCGAAGAATGCGGCAAGTATCTCCGAGGGTGCCGGCAGAACGAATCCGTCGGGGTTGATAATGCGAAGGGAAAATTCCCAGACAAGTAACCCGCCGATTCCGACCACAGCTGCGGGAGCAAACCCTCGGAACGCCTTCGCGATCATGTTGATGTCTCCTCGAAACGAAGCGCCTCGCGCACCTCGGTGACCTTGTCGAAGAATGCAGGAGCCTCGCGCGTGTCGAAGTTTCGTTCACCAAGATCAACGGCGATGTCCGACGAGATCCGCCCGGGCCGCGGAGACATCACCACGACTCTCTGGGACAGGAAGACGGCCTCTGGAATCGAGTGCGTCACGAACACGATCGTCTTACCTGTCTTGCTCCAGATGTCGAGGAGCTCGCTCTGCATGTGCTCCCTTGTCATCTCGTCGAGTGCACCGAAAGGCTCATCCATGAGCAGAAGCGAAGGCCTGAACGAGAGTGACCTCGCGATTGCTACTCGCTGTCTCATTCCGCCGGAGAGTTCGTGCGGGTAATGGTCACCGAATTCGCTGAGCTTGACGAGGTCGAGCATCTCTGCTGCCCGCTCCTTGCGCTCAGGCTTCGACCACGCCATCAGCTGCAAAGGCAGTTCAACGTTCTCGGTGACCGTGCGCCACTTGAACAATCCAGATGTCTGAAATGCCATGCCGTAGTCACGATCGAGGCGTGCCTGATCAGGCGGCTTGTCGTTGATGGACAGAACGCCCGACGATGGATGTGTGAGTGCACCCATCAACCGCAACAACGTCGACTTACCGCACCCTGACGGACCGATGAGCGAGACGAAGGAACCCTCATCGACGGATAGGTTGATGCCTTCGAGCGCGTGGACCTCGTTTGGTTTTCCCTGATTGAAGACCTTGGAAACATCAGATACGACGACAGTGCGAGGGGCTGAAGCAGTCATAGCGCTGCTGACTCCTCCCCGTGGCGCGAGACGAAGACATATTCGGCTCCGGTGACGAGCCCTATGGCAAGGAGACCGAGGACCGCGGCACCGATGACGGTCGCGTACAATTTCGATGGGCCGGTCGTGTAGCGGCTTGCAAAATCGAGGATGAGTCGTCCAAGACCGCCTCTGACACCACCGGAGATCTCGCCAACGATCGCTCCAACAATGGCTGCCGTCGCGGCGATCTTGAATGCGGCGAACAAGTACGGCACCGATGAGGGCAACTGCAGCTTCAGCAGTATTTGGCGTCGGCTCGCTGCGTACGAGTGCATGAGCTCCATCTCTGCCGGGTCGGCCGACTGAAGCCCTTTGATTCCGTTCATTGCCACAGGAAAGAAGGTCAAATAGGCAGCAATGATCGCGACGGACATCCAGTTGGTCCATTCGAACGGGAGCCAATCAAGGCTCGTCGCACCCCAAATCACAATGATGGGTGCGATTGCAACCAGAGGCACGGTCTGGGACGCAACGAGATAGGGAGTGACACCCTTCTCTATCCACTTGGCACGAAGCATCAACACGGCGATCCCAAATCCAAGGATGACCCCGAATACGAACCCAAGGGCTGCCTCTCTGAGGGTGAACAGCGAGGCCTCTGCGATGAACGCCGCCAGAGGCTTGTTCGAATTCCGCTGCGGCGGTTTCCCGAGCTCTGCGATGATGTCGGGGATCGGGGGCATCGTCAGATCGTCGGTTCGAGGCAGCACCTGACCGACTATCGGCCACTCCGTCTGGGCGTCGTCGAGCGACTGCCCAAACGCTTTGTATCCGGTATAGGCGA
>JAMBLH010000324.1 GCA_023336875.1 Actinomycetes bacterium | reverse complement strand
GGGGCAGGATTTGAACCTGCGACCTTCGGGTTATGAGTTATGACTCTTCATCCACACTGGTGATGCCAGATCCGCGAATGCCCCTGCGGATACGGGTTTCTGCGTTCGGCGTGATGTCTCGTCCGGCTCACGGTGATGCCGTTCGGCGCCGTTCGTTTGACACCGGTTTGACACGGGGCTCGGCGAAGGACCGCCTCCTCACGAGGACTCGCGCTCACACCTGATACCCAATTCGGCCAGGACACGGGAACCCGCTCTCGTCTTTGTGCGCCTTCAGTCTGGTCCCCGGTCGTGAACGGGCGAGCGTCTTGCCACACACCGCGCACTCCACGCGATATGGCCGAGTAGGGGATCTTCCCCGGCCGCCTGCTGATCGGTGAGTGGTCGGAGGCGCGGAGAGCGGACCGGCAGGACGGAACTCCACGTAGTGCACCGGCCGGAAGGGCTCGGTAGTGATCTCGATCGACTGAATTCGGTCGACTCGGTACGAGCGCAGTTGTCGATTGTCTCGTCTGACGGCGTAGAGAAGCAGATTGCCGTCTTGAGTGACTCTGAGCGAGTACGGCTCGACCCGGCGCACGGTGCCGCCATAACCCAGATCGACACAGAGCCTGTTTGCTCCGGCGAAGCGGACGGGTTCGAGCGCCGGGCCGGAGCCCCACGACCATGCTGCTGGCGAGGGAGCCCACACCCTCTCCCCTGCTCCACCAGCGACTGGAACCGCCGGTTCGACTTCGAGTTCGCCATCGAGCCACCCGAACAGTTCAGGGAGCCTGTCCCAATAGTGATCCAGCGGAGGCAGCGCCGGGAGCTGATGCCCAAGCATGTTGGCCCATTCCGACTCGAGCTCGACGCGGTGAGGCGACTCCTGCAGCAGCTTGAGAGTTGGAACCGGCACGCCCTTCGAGTCGCATTTCGCGACGAGGGTCTCGCTGATGAGAACGGAGCTATCGGCCAGACCCGGGAAGTCGAGGAGAAAGACAATGTCGTAAAGATCTCGCGGTCGTCCACGCTCGCCCATCGCCCTGATCTTCTCGGCGTACACCTCCTCCAGGGAGTAGCAACGCACGGTCGCCGGCTCGGGAAGTTGATCGGAGTAGAGATGTTGAATCGGTCGCATGACCGGTGGTCTGGCGACTTGCTCATCTCGCGTGAGGTCGAGGCGAATGCTGGCTGGGTTCGGAGCGTTGCGGGGGCCCCGGTAGTAGATCCGGCCTTCGAGACTCCCGTTCGGTCGAACGCGCAACCTACGTTCTCGCACCGCGAAGTCGATGCCCGATTCCCTTCCGATACGCTCAAGCATCCGATCCAGATGGCCAAGCACCTCGTTTTCGACGATTGGGCCGTTCTCCGAGACCGTGAAGTCAAGATCCTCGGAGAATCGAAAGGTTTCGAGGTAGCACTTCTTCAGACAGGTGCCGCCCTTGAATACCCAGCCATCCCGCAAGACTGGTTCGGTCCCGATCCCGGCGAGTATCCAGCCGAGGACGTAGTCCTTCTCCACGACGTCATCCCGGAGACCCCATTCCGCGACTCGGGCACGGAGATCTCGTTCACTGATCACTCCGTCGCGCTCCCCACGCCTACGTTCACCCGGATACCCCACCGGGATACGGTCCGACCTTCTGCATCAATGGAAGGGTCGAGGTCGTTGACCCCAGCTGTCCGACGCTCCAGACAACGCTCGATGAGTTCCGGCGCATCGATGTCCATCTCCTCGATCAGGAACCCCAGCCGCTTGAAGACGGCCCCAATGCCCAGTTGGTCTCCGTACGCAACGAGGAGGGAGTTGTCACTGTGACCCCCCTCGAAGTACTCGGCGATCATCTCGGCGACCTGACGCATCCCTCCACCCCAGGTCGGATCAGCCAGCAGGTCGATCACCGTCCGCGAAGGATCGGTGACATCAATCCGCTGACTGCCTCTCCACACTGGCACCAGACCGAAGTGTTTCGATGGATCAAGCGTATGAAGCACGAACGTAGTCCCACCCACCGTCGGAGTCCGATCTCGAGGACGCTGGCCCGTCACAACGAGAACATCGCGGAAGATCTGTTCGGTGAGGTCCCAATGCTCTGCGGCACTCCACCCGGCGATGTAGGAGGGTTCGAACACGACCTTGGCGATCACCCAAGGGTCTTGGTGGGCCTGTCCGGACCGGTGCGAATCGAGCGGAACAGGCAGATACAGGCCACGGCGCACTCGATCGAGCCATCCACGGTCGGCGAGGTACCGAACAAGCCGACGAGACCGCCCCGGCTCGAGATCCAGCGCCCTCGCGGCGTCGTCGGCGGTGAAAGGCTCAGAGAAGGCGCGGTGCAGCCGCTCTACATATCCGCGATTCTCAGAGGAGAGACCACCTGTTGACATCTTGAGCGTAGCTTAGCCCATCTCATGGGCGTTGCTGCGCATTGACTATACCAACGGTCGCCCTATCGAAGCTCAAGAGGCCGTTCGGGCGTTGGAGGCTTCCGCTGACCTTTCAATTCCTTGGTCATCCCGCCGAACACCTCGCCTCGCCTGAATCGTCGATCTTTCCCTTCCCAGCCAGGCTCTGGGACCTTGAAGAAGCGCTCGCCAAACGGAACACCTCCCAACACCATCGTTCGAGGATTCTCAAGCGCGGGATGCCAATCGACCGCGGACCCTCCACCAAGGCTCACCGGAAGAGATCCGTGAACCAATGGATAACCATCGACGAAGCAACCGAGGAGCTGCAACACCGTATTTCACGCTCATCTCTATATCGAGCTACCAAGAGCGGCCAAATACCTTCGAGACGGATAGGGCGGCGAATCCTGCTCGACCGCTCCTGGTTCGACACCACGCATGAAGATGCTTATGCGACCACGGACGGGGGCGGCGCATGAAGGGCCATGTCCGAAGGAACGGCAAGACGTACCAGTACATCCATGACGCACCACGAACTCGGAGTGGCAAGCGCAAGCAAGTCACGAAGAGTGGGTTCAGATACAAGAAGGACGCGCAGAAGGCCCTGACAAAGGCGATGGCGAATCGGGACGCGGAGAACCTCGACCCACATGTTGGCATCAGCGTCACCGTGGGCAAGTGGATTGTCGATAGTTGGCTGCCTGCGTATGACATGAGTGTGCGTCGGTCGACCATCGGCACCTACAAAGGCATCGTCACCAACCACATTG
>JAMBLH010000323.1 GCA_023336875.1 Actinomycetes bacterium | reverse complement strand
GTGATGCCGACAGCGAGAGAGATCGCGAGGGCCGAGGACTCTCCGAGGGCTGTCAGGCTTCCGCCGAAGGCGGGGACGAGTACTCCGCCGATGATGAGGATGTTCCCGTAGGCCAAGCGGCGATTCGAGCGCCACGACCTGACGGCGGAGACGAGGGAAAAGCCGATGATCACGATCGAGCCGACCGCCCCCGAAATCGCTGCGAACAACCTCGGCCCTGGAAGCGTCAAGGCTTCGATCATGAACGTGAAATCGAAAACCTCGCTCCCCTCGGGAACAGTATCAGCAGGCAACGGAGCAACGAACGGTGCGAGGAACGTGGCGAAGAATCCGAACACGAGCCACAGGTTCACCACCGGAAGCAGTCTCTTGGCAACTCGTTCCCGCCATAGAGCGACCGAGCCAACTGCAAGGAGCGAGATGTTCGCTATTGCGCCGAGGTAGTAGAAGGTACGGAAACTCACCGACGTCCAGCCGAACGCAAGACCGAATGCAAGCGCCCAGGTGGCAACTGCGTACGCGCCGAACGCAATCGCCCATATTTCAGCGTGCAGTCGTTTGCGATCACGCCAACCAGCGAACAGCTCAACGGCAAGCGCTGTCGCGATCGCTGCACCGATGACAGCCAATAACACATCCATCAGAGAGACCGTAGACGGCGTGGGAACGAATCGGAACAGAACTAGTCACCGCGGATGGGATGCATATGTGTCTGGTGAATTCGTTCTGAGTAGGACAGAATGCACGCCATGGTCAAATATGCACTTCTCCTCGCGCTCGTTCTGCCTGTTCTGACCGCGTCAGCAGGATCGACGTCCCCTGCATCTGTCGAAACGATGCAACTCTCGTCATGGCACCCTGAAGTCGTCGAAGGCTCGATCATTGGTGGCGTCCAAACCGTAACGATCGTGAGTACGGCCGTGTCCTCAAGCCAAACCGTTGTCTTCAATCTGGACGTTCCACCGTGTGAGTGCCGCGTTGGCACTGTGTCCGCCACTGACGGCGTCGTCGCACATGGGGTGTGGACGATCGAGGGCCTCCAATCAGGGGCAACAGCCACCCTCGAGCTGTCCTATGTCCGTGGTAAGTAGGCTGTCCAGGACAGCATCTCCCTAATCTGACGCCGTGGCACAGACATCATTCACCACTACTGGCCTCGGATATGCGTACGGCAAGATCGCGGCACTGCACTCGCTCGACCTTCAGGTTCCGAACGGTCGTACAGGGCTCGTAGGTGCGAACGGCGCCGGCAAGTCAACGCTCATCAAGATCCTTCTTGGCATCCTTACCCCAACCGTGGGTTCGGCCACGGTTCTTGGCCTGGACAGCCGCAAGGACATGATCGACATCAGGAGCATCGTTGGATACATGCCTGAGGGTCCATGTCTTCCTCTCGACCAAACGGCCGCAGATTTTCTCATCTATGCGGCCGGTACCGCTGGGCTTCCGAAACGAGCCGCCAGGCAACGGGCTTCAGACGTGCTGACTCTGGTAGGTCTGAATGAGGAGCGCTTCAGATACCTTGGTGATTTCTCAACAGGGATGAAGCAGCGGGCGAAACTCGCCCAGGCAATAGTGCACGACCCAGAGCTTGTGTTTCTCGATGAACCAACGTCAGGCCTTGATCCGTCAGGGAGGGAGGAGATGCTCGATCTTATCCAACGACTCGGCGGGTTCGGGATCGACGTAGTCGTCTCTTCGCACGTGCTGCGCGACATCGAGCGCACATGTGACTGGGTCGTGATGCTCGATGAGGGCACGCTGCTCCATGCTGGACCCATAGGCGGCCAACAGACAGATGGCACTGTACTTCTTGAACTCACGCACGATTCAGATCAAGTTGTGTCTGCACTGAGGACCGCGGGCGCCACGGTCACCGGTCGCGAACGTGTTCTCGAGGTCTCACTGGCTGGGGGCGATGTCTATGACACAGTTCGCGACGCAGTGGCGATGAGTGGCGCGTCCATTAGAAGACTCGACGGCTCTGGTGGATCCCTCGAAGAAATGTTCCTCCATCACGGATCTCAACGATGACTGAGCAATCCGGCGCTGTATACGACCTCGGGTATGAGCCTTTCGACGGTGAGAGGTCTGGTCGAAAGGGAGCGCGCAAAGCGGTCTACATCGACGGCATCCGGCGGGTACTGGGTCTCGGACGCAAAGCCAGGCGCAAGATCATGCCATGGACCCTGATTGTCATCGCGATCATTCCCTCGATCGTTGCCATAGGCATCAGCTTCATCCTCCCAGCCGGCTCACCCGACACGATCAACCTGGCGGATCAGAACTCCGAATTCTTCTTGCTGTCAGGAACAATGACCATGCTTTTCACTGCGCTGGCCGCTCCCGAACTCCTCATCCCGGACCGAAGGGACGGAGTCCTATCGATGCTGTCGTCGCGACCCCTTACCCCTGGCGACTATCTCGGAGCCCGATTCGCAAGCCTCGCCACCATCGTGGCAGGATTCATGATCGTTCCTCAACTGGTGCTGTTCATCGGCCAGGCGGCAACTGACGAAGAGGGCCTCTTCCAAGGATTCATCAACGCTGCTGACACTCTGCCGAGGATCATCGCGGTTGCCGCTGTCTACACGATTGCATATGTCCCGCTCGGCTTCGTCATTGCAAGCCTCTCTAACCGCAAGGCAATTGCAACAGCTAGCTACCTCGCGGTGATGATCGCATTGACAGCGTTTACAGAAGCGATCGTCCGGGAATCGAGTATCCCCGCAGGCCGATGGTTTGCTCTGCTGGCCCCTATCAACACGGCAGACGCCGCGAACGTGTGGATCTTCGGTGGATCCAACCCTGACGCGTTGCTTGCCGTTGCAGACATCAGTCCGATCTACGGGATTATCGCTCTCGTCGTATTTGGTTCCCTGCTCTCGATGTTCTCACTCCACCGCTACAGAGGATTGATGTGAGCAGCGATCCAGCTTTCGTCGACAACCCGACTATCACCGTCGAGACGGCGTCCAAGTGGTTCGGACAGAAGGTTGCCGTTTCGAACCTTTCCTGCTCCTTCGGACCTGGTGTCACAGGGCTTCTCGGCCCGAACGGTGCAGGCAAGACAACGCTGTTTCGGATGATTGCGGGTCTCACCACAACATCCAACGGATCAGTACGGGTCCTGGGCGAGGATCCGAGGAGAGACTCGAGTGTGTTCAGACGAGTCGCTCTCGTGCCTGACGAGGATGCTGTCTATAGCGCCATGACCGCACGCAGGTTCGTCCGCTACGCCGCCCAGCTCTCAGGAACGGACCACTCCCCTGACGTCATTACGGCGGCCCTGGGCGAGGTTGCGATGCTCGACGCTGCCGATCGGCCCATTGCCGGATACTCGAAGGGCATGCGGCAGAGGACGAAGGTGGCAGCTGCGCTGGTCACCAACCCTGAAGTGCTCATTCTCGATGAGCCGCTCAACGGCACCGACCCTGTGCAGAGGGCTCACCTCATCGACCTGTTTCAGGAACTTGGCGACCAGGGCCGAACGGTGGTCATGTCGTCCCATGTGTTGGAGGAGGTTGAACGTGTCTCGTCGCGCGTGGTCGCGATCGTTGATGGTCGCTTGGCCGCAGCGGGGTCCGTGGATGCAATACGCGCTGCAATGTATGACATTCCGTATTCCGTCCGAATCGAGACCGACAAACCGAGAGACCTCGGCGCAGCGATGTTCACTTCTGGTGTCGTGGACTCCGTTGAGGCGAGCAACACCTCAGTGGACGTGCGTACGAACGATGTGACAAGGCTCGGATCGGAGGCACCGCGTCTTGCTGCCGAACTCGATGCAAAGCTCACTGGATTCCATCCACAGGACGCGTCGCTCGAATCGGTCTTCCGATACCTGGTAGAACGCAGATGACACCAACAATCGCCCTGTTCACGACGTCGGTGCGCCAAGCACTGCCAAAGCGACGCACTCTGCTCCTTGGATTACTCGAGCTTGCCCCAGCAGGCATCTATTTGGTGTCGACAACGAGCCGCACCAGGGAGTTCGCGGTTCAAGGAGCTGTCGAAGTGGGCGCAACCATCTTCTTCTCGCTCGTGCTGCCGGTCGTCGCCATTGTCGTCGCCGCTGGCGTGCTTGGCTCGGAACGGAGGGACCAGACGTTGAGTTTCATCGCGCTCAGGCCCATTCCACGGATCGTGGTCGCAGGGACGAAGATCCTCGCAGCCATCGTTGCTGCGTTCGCGATCAATGCCATCGGTGCACTCGCGCTCGCAACGAGCCATGCAATCCGATTTGGAGACACACAGATGTTCGTGGGGCTTCTCGTCGGCGCACTCGTAGCAACAGCTGCCTACGCAGCAATCATGGTTCCTCTCGGCTTCCTCACCGATAGGGCAGTGATCATTGGGATGGCCTACCTGCTCGTCTTCGAAAACGGCATCGTGTTCGCGCTGGCTGGTCTTGCCTCCCTTTCTCCGTGGCGACTTGGCGCCTCCACCTTCGGCGCGCTCACCCCGAATGCCTCGATCTACCTGATCGACACCGTGGGCAGTCTTGAGATGAGTGC
>JAMBLH010000322.1 GCA_023336875.1 Actinomycetes bacterium | reverse complement strand
TCTGGACTGCGTCAAGGCGGAGGACGCCGCCAGGGACGTCGAGGACCGGAGAGACACGGCATCCATTTCTGCGACAGACCACTCAGCGTTTCTGGCGCCAATCTTGGGCTGAACAGCCGCGAGGAGAGCTACGCGAGCTCGCTCTCAATGACCCCGGCAATCGAGTCTGCGACGCCAGCGGCCTCCGACTCGGTCGGTGCCTCGACCATGACTCTTATGAGCGGCTCGGTTCCGGAGGCTCTGACAAGCACACGGCCCCTGCTTCCAAGCTCCCGCTCGGCCTCAGCGGTTGCGCGGCTGATCGACTTGTTGTCCTGCCAACCGTTCTTTGATTGGACCTTCACATTCGTGAGAACCTGCGGCAGCTCTGACATCACCGTTCGCAGTTCTCTGAGTTCCTTGCCAGTGGAAGCCACTACCTCCATGAGACGCAGCGCGGTACGGAGCCCATCCCCTGTCGAACGATCCTCCAGGAGGATGTGGCCCGATTGCTCACCGCCAACCACCGCACCGGACCTTCTCATCGCGTCTACGACATGCCGATCGCCGACAGGCGTCACGATCACATCGATGCCAAGCCTTTCCATCGCCTGGATGAAACCAAGGTTCGACATCACCGTCGCAACGACGGTGTTCTTGTGGAGCTTGCCCCGCTCAAGCTGCCACTCCGCAAATATCGCCATGATGACATCGCCATCGACGACCTTGCCGTCCTCATCAACAGCTATGAGGCGGTCGGCGTCGCCGTCGAACGCCATGCCAATCCTGCCATTCGCTGCTTTCGCAACAGTCTCGGGATACGTTGCTCCGACGCCGTCGTTTATGTTCATGCCGTCAGGGGTATCGGCGATCACTTCAACGGTGGCACCGACCTTGTTGAAGAGGTATGGCGCCGCTGCGAATGCAGCGCCGTTCGCGGTGTCGATCACGAACTCGAGGCCATTCATGGAGTACGAGACAGTTCGGCTGACCTTCTCCGCGTACCGTTCGATCGCGTCTGACATCACCGTTTGGATCCCGATGTTGGCACCAACTGCCCTGCGGTACGGCCGGTCGTCATTGAGCCGTCGCTCGATGGCGAGTTCCGCGGCATCATCGATCTTCGTGCCGTCCCTTGCAAAGAACTTGATGCCATTGTCCTCTGCTGGATTGTGAGACGCAGACACAACAACGCCGTAGGTCGCGGCCGAATCTCTGGCGAGACGCGAGACAGCACCGGTTGGGATGATTCCGAGATCGACCACGTCGATACCCACAGAGTTGAATCCGGAGGCCACAGCCGAAGCGAGCATTGGGCCGGATCGGCGCGTGTCGCGACCGATGACAACATGTCCGGAGACCGGTTCGCCCGCCGCACGAGCCAGATCGAATGCGAGATCAGGGGTCAGCTCGGAGTTCGCACTCCCACGGACACCGTCGGTTCCGAAGAGGCGTTGCTGTTCCTTTTCCATGCGATGTGATCCCCCGTCGACGATACGACCTATCGGGATTCGAGACTAACGCTTGGTGAACTGCGGAGCTCTGCGAGCTTTACGCAGGCCGTACTTCTTACGCTCAACCTTACGGGAGTCCCTGGTGAGCATGCCCTCTTTCTTGAGAGCACCACGGAGTTCTGGATCAAGATCGATGAGTGCACGTGCTATGCCGAGACGAAGAGCGTCGCTCTGTCCTGTCGTGCCACCGCCGTGGAGTGTGGCGTTGATGTCGAATCGACCTTCGAGATCGACGACCTTGAATGGTTCGTGTGCCCGACGACGTAGTTCTGGATCCTTGAAATAGTCATCCATCTTGCGACCGTTGAGATTGTATTCACCTGTGCCGTTGTAGATGCGGACGCGGGCAACGGCGGTCTTGCGACGGCCGGTTGTCTGGACGAGTGGCTTCTCTTTTGCCATCAGGCTTTGGCCTTTCGGTACTTGAGTTCGATGGGCTGAGGATTCTGTGCCTCATGCGGATGATCCGGACCGGCATATACCTTGAGCTTCCTCATCATCTGACGACCGAGACGGTTCTTTGGGAGCATGCCGCGGACAGCCTGCTCAACGAGACGTTCAGGATGATCGGTGCGAACCTGCTCCAGTGTCTGAGCGCGGAGACCACCGGGGTATCCCGAGTGGCTGAAGTAGACCTTCTCGGTCTCCTTGTTGCCCGACACGTACACACTGCCGGCGTTGACGACGACGACGAAATCGCCACCATCAACATGGGGTGCGTAGGTTGGCTTGCCCTTCCCTCGCAGGATCTGTGCAATCTCTGACGAGATGCGGCCAAGCGGGGCTCCCTCGGCATCGACCACATACCATGTGCGCTCGATGTCGCCAGGCTTGGGCGAAAAGGTTTTTTGCAGCTGTGCCTTCATAACGTAACTATCCCGGTAAATGGCGTCAGGAAACGGCCCCCGGCTGGGAGCGAGTCCACATGATATCGCTTCTCTGCGGTAAAGACCACCCGAACTGCGCTCACCGATGTCGCGACTCACTCGGGGATCACGGGAACCCAGGAAGGTCGCGGCAGCGGTTCGTAGTCAAAGGCCACAGCAACAAGTACCAGCCCGTGAGCCGGCGCTGCGCCCGCCAATCTATGACGCTCGCTCGACGCCAAGATCTGCAAAACGGCCTGAGGCGATATGCGGCCTCTGCCAACCTCGAGACACACCCCCACGATCGACCGGACCATCTGATGACAGAACGCGTTGGCTCCTATCGAAAGTTCGACGATCTCATCGGTTCGCCGCCAATAGGCCCAGAAGACCAATCGTTCAGTTGTCCTGCCCTCTTGTCTTCTGCAGAACGCCGCGAAATCGTGGGCGCCCACGAGCGGCAGAACGGCCTCATTCATCGCATCTACGTCAAGAGACTCCTGGTACGTGTACGTTGTGCCTGCTGAAAGCGGATCGTGGAGTGTCGAGCCACTGATGCGGTACCGATACGCCCTCCCCGTCGCCGAATATCGCGCGTGGAAGTCGTCGGGCACCCTCGTGAGATGTCGTGCGGCGATCTCCGGTGCAAGCTGACGATTGAGTGACCACAGCACCTGATCCGCGTCGAGGTCGTCACACGTAAAGGACACCACCTGCTCGGTCGCGTGCACACCCTTGTCCGTGCGCGCCGCCACGAACGTCTCCGCACGTCCCGTGTGGGGCGCCAACGCTGATTCGAGATCACCCTGGACCGTGCGCACATCAGGTTGTTTGGCGTATCCGTGGAACCGGGCACCGTCGTAGGCAAGATCGAGGCGATAGGTGGGCACTAGAAGGCCAATATCGATCCGAAAATCGCCTGCACTGTGACAACGACTACGAACCCGCCAATCGCAGCGAGAAAAGACTTCGGACGAGGAAGGTCGACCGTGTACATGAGGCCATGCGCCACGACGACAACGAACCACGCGCCGCCAAGGGCAAGCGCAAGCGTTGTGTTTGAGACGAGTATCGAAGTGAACACGATCAACAACAGCGTCGGGTACGCAAAACCGGTGATGCGAAGGTATATGGCGTACTGACCGGTTCCATCAAGCAGGAACCGACTCACCAGATACACGGCGCCCGAGTACACCACCCAAGTAAAGAGAGCACCTATGAGCAATTGGACAAGGGTGAGCGGCTTCAGCAGATCAAAGAAGGACGTTCCGAGGCCGAGAGCAATGAGTACCTGGGTGATCGCCACGAGAATCGCGGCATCACCTGTCGCACGGTCATTGAAGTCCATCCACACGAACGCGTCGCGTTGGAGTTTGACGGCTTGGAGGAGGCGGCTAAAAACGACGCCCAGAAAGATCACCCCTTCGATCAGTACACGAGAGGATACCGCCCATGAACTACGAAGTCACCCGGCAGCGCGTCTCACAGCCTGCGCTCCAGCCGTGAGGGCGCCATCAACATCGAAAGATTGCAGCTCGCTGTAGCGAACCCAACGCGCTTCGATGACTTCGGCGATCGGTCCGATTTCGTGGCTTCCGGCATGAAACCCGACACCGAGATCGAAGTGCATGTGCGCCGGCTCGTCTTCGAACGGTGGAATCTGGTGTGCGTCGATTCGCATCAGCGCGGGGCCAAGGAGCCGAAGGTCGCTGACGCCGGTCTCCTCGAGCACCTCTCGACGCGCACCATCCTCGATGCTGAAATCCTCAGATTCGAGATGTCCTCCTGGCTGGAGCCAGCGGTCGAGCTTGCGGTGATGCACAAGGAGCACTTCTTCTCGATCAGGCGATAGTACGAACGCTGAGGCTGTGAAGTGTCCCGGATCCAACTCCGACCGTGGCCACATGGGACGTCCGTTGCCCAGTACCTCCAGTGCAAGCTCATGTGACGATGCATCCCCGTCTGGAACATAGGAGCGTACGAGGGCGTCGAGATCAACCGGGCCTAACATCAGTCGTCCTCACCAGGGGCCCGCAACGCGAAAGGTCGGCCTTTGCGAGGCGTTGTGGAAGAGTTCACAGTTCACAGTCGACAGTTCACAGTTCACAGTTTTCAGTTGACAGTTTCAGAGCAGCTTCGCAAGAAAGGGTCGACCTTGCGGGTCGAACCCTTGAATTCCTGGTTCTGACTGTGAACTGTGGACTGTGAACTTCTGACTGTTGACTGTCAACTGTGAACTGAAGACTGGTTCAGACCAATTCCACTTTCGCCATCTCGGCTCCGTCGCCACGACGGGGACCGAGCTTGATGATCCGCAGATAGCCGCCGGGGCGATCCGCGTAGCGAGGAGCAACCTCGTCGAACAGCTTCGTGACGGCATCGTTGTTCGGAATCTTCTTGAGCACCGTCCTGCGGGCATGCAGGTCACCGCGACGAGCTTTCGTGATCATCTTTTCAGCGTACGGGCGAAGCACCTTCGCCTTGGCATGCGTGGTCATCACAGACTCGTACTCGATGAGATCGGCGGTCAGATTCGAAAGAATCCTGCGCTGATTCTCAGGCGAGCCTCCGAGGCGCTTACCCTTTTTGGGACGAGGCATTAGACAACGCTTCCTTCCGCGTCTGCGTAGTTCTTCAGGGAGAAGCCGAGTTCGTCGAGCTTGGCGACGACCTCTTCAAGCGACTTCTGTCCGAAGTTCGTGATGTTCAGAAGGTCTTCCTCGGTCTTTTCGATCAACTCTCCAACCGATTGCACCTGAGCACGGCGCAGACAGTTCCGCGGCCGTTCCGACAGGTCAAGAGCCTCGATCGGAAGATCAAGATGCTCCTGGCCCGATGGCTCGATCGGTGCGAGCTCGTCAGGTACGAGGCCGTCGTAGTCGTCCATCTCGGAGATCAGTTCAAAGAGGTTTGCGAGTGTTTCTCCTGCCGATGACATGGCCTCACGAGGCGTAACGGAACCATCGGTCTCCACATCCAGTACGAGAGAATCGAAGTCAGTACGTTGGCCAACCTGCGTGGATCCGATCTGGTACGAAACCTTCAACACCGGCGAGAAAATCGAATCGATTGGAATGACACCGATCGTGTCGCTCTTCTGATTCTTGTCGGCGCTGCGGTACCCGACTCCACGCTCCGCGGTCAGCTCGACCTCGAGCTTCCCCGATGCAGAGAGAGTTGCAAGACGTAGTCCCGGGTTGCCGACCTCAACGCCAGCGGGGGCCTTCAGATCTGCCGCCGTGACATCTCCCTTGCCGTTTGCAGACAGGTAGAGGGTTTGTTCGTCATCTGAATCGATGCGAAGCACCACCTGCTTGAGGTTCAGGATGAAATCTACAACGTCCTCCACGACGCCTTCGATCGTCGAGAATTCGTGCTGGACGCCGTCGATACGGATCGAGGTGATCGCGGCACCAGGAATCCGCGCAAGCAGCGTGCGGCGCATTGTGTTCCCAAGCGTGTGGCCAAAGCCAGGCTCAAGGGGCTCAACGACGAACCTCGATCGGTCGTCCGTGAGCGGTTCCTCTTCTATTGTGGGGCGTTGAGTGATGAGCACATTCGCTCCTGTGTTCGTGGTTCGGCTTCGTCGTTCTACTTGGAGTAGAGCTCGACGATGAGTTGTTCCTTGATGTCTGTGTCTATCTGTTCGCGTGAGGGAAGTGAATCGATCGTGATCGTACGATCGTCGGGGGTAACCTTGATCCACTCGGGAACGGTCCGGCCGACGGTGTCGACCGCGTGCTGGATCGGGAGAATGTCGGTGCTGCGCTCCTTCACGGTGACCACATCCCCCGCGACAACCTGGTACGACGGAATGTCGACCTTCTTGTCATTGACGAGGAAGTGTCCGTGGTTGACGAGTTGACGAGCCTGCGGTCGTGTGCTCGCAAGGCCTGACCGGTAGACAACGTTGTCGAGCCTGGTTTCCAGGATCACGAGCAGTGTCGTGCCTGTGATGCCTGAACCTTTCGCGGCATTCTTGTAGTACCTGCGGAACTGCTTCTCCAGCACCCCATACATGAACTTCAGTTTCTGCTTCTCACGAAGCTGGATCTGATACTGGGACTCGCGGATTCTCCCGCGCCCGTGCTGACCCGGTGGATAGGGCCTACGGTCGTAGTACTTCGCCTTGTTCTCGTCGAGGAGCTGCCGAGCGCGTCGGCTGACCTTGGTCCTCGGTCCGGTATAACGAGCCATCTAACGACCCTTCCGCTTCTTCGGGCGACATCCGTTGAATGGGACCGGAGTCACGTCCTTGATTCCAGTGATTTCGATGCCCATGTTCTGAAGTGTTCGAATTGCAGTCTCGCGACCTGAGCCCGAGCCTCTGACGATGACATCCAGTTTTCGGATTCCCATCTCGCCCGCTTTGCGGGCGGCCTGTTCGGCTGCAACCTGTGCGGCATAAGGCGTCGATTTGCGTGAACCCGTGAATCCAACCGATCCCCCAGATGTCCAGGCTGCAACCTTGCCATCCTGGTCGGTGATCGTGAGAATGGTGTTGTTGAACGTCGCCTTGATGTGCATCTGACCGTGGGTGATCGTCTTTTTCCCACGACGACGCCTGGGTGCCGCTGCGGCTGCCGCAGCAAGCGCATCCTCTGGATCCGCTGGAGCCGCCGGTGCCTCGGGAGCCTCCGGTGGAGGGGCCGGTGCTTCTGCTGCCGGTGCCTCTG
>JAMBLH010000321.1 GCA_023336875.1 Actinomycetes bacterium | reverse complement strand
GCACTCGGGGCGATGCTGAGCGCCTTCGTTGGATTCGTCGTGTTTGGAGCTGATCGATCCGTGGTGCCACCAATTGAATTCTGGCTTCTTGGAAGCCTCTCCGGTGCAACCTGGCGCTCCTTCGGCACTGCAGCCGTGTTCCTTGTGATCACGATCATCGGACTACTCACAGTCGCCCGCAACCTCGACCTATTTGCTCTCGGCGAGAGCGAAGCGCGTCACCTGGGCGTTGACACCGAACTGGTAATGACTGTCGCTCTCATCGGATGTGGCGCTGCAGTGGGAGTGACGGTTGGGGTCGCGGGAGTCGTTGCTTTCGTTGGATTGCTCATCCCTTTCCTGATGCGACCCATTGTGGGTCCCAGTCATCGGCATCTTCTCGTAGCCTCGATGATCGGCGGCGGAGTCTTTGTGGTTCTTGCCGATCTCGTCGCCCGTACCGTCTTATCGCCAGTCGAGATCCCCGTTGGCCTGATCACAGCGGTGGTTGGTGGTCCTGTCTTCCTTTGGCTGCTATCACGCAAGGACAAACAAGATGCCTGATCCGATTCTCACTGCCGAGAACGTCACATTTCGAGTGGGTGGCCACGCGCTGGTCGATGGTGTCGACCTCACGGGTTGCCCTGGCGAAGTGATCGCCATTTTGGGTCCGAATGGTGCAGGGAAGACGACGCTTCTCCGACTCATTTCTGGTGACCTATTGCCAGATGAGGGAACTCTCAGTGTCGGTGGGATCGACACAAGTGGCACTGTCCCTCTCGAACTTGCGAAGGTTCGATCCGTGATGCGTCAGGGTGGCGCCACTGACATTCCGTTCACTGCGCTTGCGGTTGTGGAAATGGGCCGTTATCCGCATCGAACCGACGAAGATGCGTCACTCGACCTGGACCGCTCTGCCATCCGCTCGGCAATGGAGCGCACGGACACCGTGCAACTAGCGAGCAGGACTTTCTCCACTCTGAGCGGAGGGGAACAAACTCGGGTCATCATGGCCCGCGTGTTCGCCCAGGCCGCACCGCTCGTGCTCCTCGATGAACCGACTACCGCCCTCGACGTCGCTCATCAGGAGCGGGTATTGGCCGAGATGCGGCAACTCGCTGCCGATGATGCTTGCGTCATTGCGGTCCTCCACGATCTGAATGCCGCTGCGTATCACGCGGACAGGATCGTTTTGATGGAAGAAGGGTCCATCAGGGCAGAGGGGCTCGCCGCAGAAGTCCTCACTGCGGAACTTCTCAGCGACGTGTATGGCCAGCCGATGACGGTTGTGGACCACCCGACGCGGGACTGCCCACTCGTCCTCGTTACGGGTGGCAGGACGTAGATCCTCGGAGATGGTTTCATCCACGAGATCGGACTACGTCGTGGGAACTCGATGCGGCGTCGACGGTGAGATCATCCAGATCAGGGGGAGTCCCAGGACCATCGCTGCCGCTGCAACATACATCGTTGTCGTTAGACCGAACGCATCGCCGAAGGCCCCATAGACGATTGCCGCGACCGAGCGAATGGCGAAGTTCATTGAGAGGAAGAGACCGTTGGCGAGTGCCCTTGTTTGTGGGAACTGCTCCTGGACGAACGCCATCAGCACCGGTGGTACGGCGAGCAGAGAGAACCCGATGATCGGAAGAATCGCAACTTGTACCCAGCCGTCGGCTGCGAGGAACGCTATGAGGGCCAAGGGAGCAACGATTTGCCCAAAGATCATCACTGCCCGTCTTCCGACATGGTCGCTAATCCATCCTCCAGCGAAAGCTCCCGCGATTCCAGCAGCTTCAACGATCGAAAGTGCTGCGCCCGCCAACCAGAGGCTGGCGCCCTGGTCAGTGAGATAGAGGGGGAGGAATACGGTTGTGGCCATCACCATGAGGCTCCGAAGGGCTACGAGTGCCCCCAGCAGCAGCATGACGCCGCGCATTGCACGTACCGCCGTCCGCCAGGGCACTTGGTCGCCGTCGCCGCGGGTTCGCAGCGGAACATCGCGCAGCCGGAAGAAGAGAAACGCTGACGTTGCAATCGCGGCGAGTGAGAGGAATGCCATCGATTTCAATGACATCACGGCCAGGGCACTCACAACCACCAGCGGGCCGAGTGTTCGACCAGTCTCTCCCCCGACCATCCAGATTCCCATTCCTCGGCCGAGACGGCTCCCCGACAAGTACCCGACAGCGACCGGCGCCGTTGCATGGAAGGAAGCGACGCTGAAACCGGCGACGAGGAGCATCATGGCCAGCGCTACGTATGTGGGAGCCCATCCGAGGAAGCTCATTGCCGTGCCAGTGACTCCCGGACCGAGGATGACGATCCATCGAAGCGTGGTTCGGTCCGCGAGATGTCCGATGAACGGCTGAAGCAGGGAAGGGAACTGAAGGAAAGCTGCGAGCGTCCCCGCCGCGGTGTTCGTGAGAGAGAAACCCGCAACGAAGTGTGGGAGAAGCGGAGGGAGGAAGGCGGTGTAGGTGTCGTGAACAGCATGGGCGCCGGCGATTGTTACGACGTTGGCTGTCTGGAACTCGTCGGCCGGTACGGGGTCTGTGTTGATGCGGGGGTCAGTGTCGGTCAAAAAGTGGTCATTCTCTTCGTCGTGAATGAATGATGTCACATGTGAGCCGGTGGGAATCCGGCTGCCCTTTGCCTCTATCGTGGGTGATGTGTCTGAGATTTCACTGATACAAGACGTACTGGATCGCTGTCGGGCCGTATTCCCGCAATGGCGATCGCTGTCCAACGAAAACTTTGAATGGGATAAACCCAAGGGTTTCTCGTCGTTCACCATGGCCATAAGGTGTCTGCGGCAGGTGGAGCCGGCAGCGGTGCTGTATCGCCGTCTCGAGGGCAAGGAGAATGCCATCCTTGAATTCGCCACCGAACGAGAGGTCTTCCTGCTTCTTGGAGAGAACCAAATTGCAGCACGTTGCCTGCATTACGACGAGACATGCAGGATCGAGGAGTACTACGACGGTCGCACGCTGACACCGAAGGATCTCGAGAGTTCGCATGTTTTGAAAGGGATCGCATCCCAGCTGTACCGATTCCACCAAATAGACCCTGATGTACTACCCGACGAGACCTTCTTTGAACTCCTCCACTACAAGTGGAGTCCCCTTGCTCGCTTTGTCCTCGAGGATCAACGCCACTTCTTTCCGCCGGACGAACAGACGATGTGTGACGATCTGAAAGCAATTCTCACGCCAGAGACTGCACAGATGGTGCAGCGGTGCTTACCGACCAGCCCTCTGAGGTTCTGTCACAACGACACCTATCACGGCAATGTGATGATGCTCCCCGATGGGAGCATCAAGTTGCTCGACTTCGAGTTCTCCTGCCTCAACCACCCAGCTTTTGATTTCTCGAACCTGTTCGCCGAGACCGTGATGGAGCATGGTCTATCCGACGCGCCGTACTTCTCGATCGCAGACCCAAGATATGGGCAGGAAGACATCGAGATGTTGGTTGGCCACTACCTCGACTGTGGCCCTCTCGTCGGTGAGAATCGTCAGATCGAACTCGATCGGCTGGTGCGTGAGACGCAGGACATGATCATGCTCTCGGACTACATGTACGCAATGGCGGCGATCCCTCTTGCGGTCAAGCCCATCCAAAAGATTCGATTCATCCCCTATGCCCATGCGCGATGGAACCGATTCCTGGCAGCGTACGAGCAGAGATTCGGGCAGGAATCGCTCCGTTAATCGGCGGCGGTCCAATGAAGGTGAGGCGAGAATCCGTTGATGAGTGCTGCAACTGATGTTGGCGGGGTCAGAACCTCGACATTGACTCCGGCGGGCCGCTTGATCTGCGTTGCCCACCCATCGAAGGTGAAGGCTTGGACGTGGTTTCTTGTGACGAGGATGGGTTGCCCGTCCTCCGGATCGAGAACAACCGTTCCGGCTGGTATCGAGTCAATGGAACTGGTCCAGAGAATCCTGTCCTTGGCACGAAGGAGTCCACTCCCTGGGCTGTGGCGTTCCGCAGCGATCATTCGGTTGAGTGCCGGCGCCAGCACTCTGTGGCCAGCGCCTGCTGCGGAAGTGACGGCGGACTGGAATGCGAGATAGTCCGAACGTCGGCACAGGCCGCAGGGCCGATGACCCGCTGCCAGTGCCACTGCATCGTCGAGGAAGAAGAGTGGCGTCCAGGTTCTTGGCGCCTCGAGTGGATGCTTCCAATCCCTGTACTCGGTCCGGCACGTGATCCAGAGCGTCCCGCTGTGATGTCGAACCAGTGCTCCTGTGTCATCGACCAGACAGCCGCGGTTCCCAGTGAAGAGCCCGCGTGAGGAGACAGCGTGAAGATCAGCGAACGGATCAACTCGATTGCGGCGAGGCATCGTTTGCACCACGGCTTGTAGACAGTGCGCCGATGATATCGATGGTTCCGGCTGCGTCCAGTGAGCATGGTTCGCCAACTGAGCTATGAGGAACACCGCTAGCCTTCCAGATGGCACAGAGGAGGACTATGGGTCAATCGGAAGAAGCCTGGAACGAAGTTGGGGAGCAGTTCAAAAACCTCGGCTCAATGCTCAAGGTCCACTACCAGACGTACGAGGGCGAGGACATCACTGAAGTCGTTTCAGACGACGAGGTAAAGGATGCGTTGCACACGCTCGGTGAGAACGTGAAGGCAGCCCTCGCGTCCATCGGTGACGCATTCGCGGATGCAGAGATCCGGGATGAGGCGAGACAAACCGCTGGCTCGTTCTTCGATGCTCTGGGGGCAACCTTCTCGGATCTTGGACACGACATCTCCAAACGGGGGGACGGCGACGACCTGCCGAGCCAACCCCCGCCAGAGGAGTCAGATTCTCCGGAATCCTTCGGGGTGGATGAATAGCCGTTTCCGTCAGAGACGATCGAGTGGATCTCGCTTGGCTGGGCGCGTGAGCCGGAATAGTCGCCATGACAGAATGATGACCGTGATGGCTCCGATCCCAGCGGTGAGAGCGAAGATCGCTGCAGCGAAGTCGGTGATGGGTTCGAGGGCGCTGCCCTCGAGACCGCCGATCCCGGCGGCCAGTGCTGATCCGATCAGCAGCCCGGCCAGCAGGAGTCCGAGGGTGAACATCATCGCGATCCCTCGCAACGCAACGACGTGTCGGTCGAGATCCTTCGTCCCGAGCTCAACCTTGAACTCGCCCTTCTTGATGTTCGTCAGCCACTTGAGTGCCCCTTCCTGAATCGAGGGCATCTGCTCAACCGCTTCCCTCACAACAAAGCTGGCCTGTCGCATCATGGCGTCCTTCACCACGTCAGTCGTGAGCGCCTCTGGGACCTGGACCTTGAGAGCATCGAACGAGCGATCCATGAACTCCGCACCTGTCCATGACGGCACGAGTGCAGTAGTGATCGCCTCGGCCTGGGCCATGGATTTCATCGCGAGGGTGAGCTGCGAGTCGAATCGGTAGCCGCCTTGCTGAAGGATGTCTAGGCCAACCGGCAGTACCTTCGCCATGACCTCGACCCTCTGTCCCGGCGGCGGGTCGAGGTACGGGGTCAGTTTGCGTTCAAAGTCCTGGTAGTAGCGGGCGTCGTCGGTTTCGCGATAGGGGGTCGACAACGACTTCAGAGTCTGGGCCAGGCCCCGGACGTCGCCGTTCTGGACGGTGAGCAGCAAGCTGCCAAGTTTGATCCGCTGCTGGAAGGTCAGCTCACCCACCATGCCGGTGTCGAGCATGACCATGTCACCGTTGTCCAGATCGACAAAGACGTTGCCCGGGTGAGGATCGCCATGGAAGAACCCATCGACCATGAGCATCTTCACCGCGGCCTGGACGACACGATCCGCAAGCACCTCCCGATCGAGCCCTGCTGCGTCAATGGCAGCTGTGTCGGTCGACTTGACCCCTGGGATGAATTCGAGGGTGAGTACGCCAGAGGAGGACAGTTCGTATATCACCTCAGGGACTCGGATGCCTTCGATCGGCTCGAGCACACGAGTGAGCCGGCGGGCGTTGTACGCCTCGATCGTGTAGTCGAGTTCCGTGAGCAGGGTGGAGCCGAACTCAAGCACGATGCCAGAAAGATCCATGTCCTCCGCCCAATGGGTGCGGCGCTCCATGGCTTGGGACATGCGAACCAGGATGCGGACGTCTGAGCGCAGTTGGGCATGGATGTCGGGACGTTGGATCTTCACTGCAACATCACGGCCGTTGTGAAGCACGGCGCGGTGCACCTGGGCCAGAGATGCCGCGGCCAGGGGTTCGTGGTCGAACTCGGCATACAACTCTTCTGGCGGTGCCCCGAGTTCATCGATGATTCGCTCGCGTGCCTGTTCATACGGGAAGAATGCGACATCACTTTGGAGCAACTCGAGTTGCTCCTGCCATTCGATTGGGAGCGTGCGGGCACGGCTCGAGATGATCTGACCGATCTTGACATAGGTGGGTCCGAGGTCCTGAAGGAGTAGCCGAAATCGGACAGGCGGAGTGACGCGGACCAGAGGAAGGTCCGGCTGCCACAGCCAGTTCTGTAGCCAGCGCCTGAACCGGGCGATCGATCCGTCGCCATCGAACAGCGCATCGATGCCGTGGATCTGGAGCATCTGGCGAACCCGTAGCAATCGGAGACGCTCCTCGGCCTTCGTGCTGAAACGCAGGAAGCCTGATGCCACTGGAGGGCGGCGGAGCGCTCCTTTGCCAGAAACAATCGGAGGGGTGAGGCCAAGAAAGCCGGTACCTGCCAGCCTGAGCAGGCCAAGAACTGTTCCTCCGACAAGCACCTGCCAGACAGAACTCGCCTCGAGCGAACCGGCGAGCAGGACAAGTAATCCGAAGATGATTATGTCGACGATCACGACGACGAATCCATACGTCTGCACTATGAAGGGCATGAGCAGCAGGTCGAGCGCTGGCCTCACGAAAGCATTGAGCAAGCCGTATATGACGGCGAGAAGAGCAATCGATCCGATTGTGAAGTTGAGGCCCGTGCGGAAGCCAGGCATGAACGCGAGAACAACCGTGATGAGAATGAAATCGAGGATGAAACGAAGAGCGATGACGCGAAAGTTGATGCGGCGTCGACGCCGTTTCGGCTCCTCGGTCGATATCAGGACCTCAGACATGAAGCGATTCCTTCCAATTCGGCAACCGTACACGCGGCGACCTGGTGAGCACGATCTGTTCAGTTTGACTCACGTTCGTGACCTACGCATTGTATCGAGTTGATTGACCGATCAGTTGATGCAAAACTCGACGTCGGGAAGGTCCCGGGGAACTTGTTGGCTGCGAGCGCCATCGATGTCAGTGCGGCCATAGACCGACACCGCCGTCACGGACCCCGGGTGTAGGCTGCGCAGCCAACAGCTACTCAGCAGGTCGGAATTGGATGTGGAGGAATCAGTGGAACGTGACATCACGCCACCTTGGTTCTTCGTTCCTGTGGACGATGCCAGGGCCCGTCGGCCAATCGACGTGGCACTTGCAGCATTTGGTGCATTCCTTGTATTTGTAACGATCCTCGAGATGAATCAGATCCGATGGTTCGAGGACTTCCTGGGCCAGATCGTCGAACTCCTTCCCTCCTGGCTCGAGACTGCCTTCACTGTGACGTACGCGGCCGGACTCGTGTTCTCCCTCCTGATCCTGGCTATGGCGGCATCGCAGTGGAGCAAGAGGCCAGCGTTGATTCGCGACCTTGCAGTCGCCGGCCTGCTGGCATTCGGCCTTCTGTTCGTGCTCACTCGACTGGTGAGCGGAGAATGGCCGATCTTCTTCCCCGAACTGTTCTCCTTGTCAGAACCGCGTTACCCAGTCGCTCGCGTGGTGCTTGTGGCGGCTGTGCTTGTCGTGGCCGGACCCCAACTCGTGCGTCCATTGAGGCGCGTCGGATGGTTGATCCTCGTTCTGATCTTCTTCATTGCGATTGCGTTGGGCTACGGCCTCCCTGGCGACGCGATCGGCGGGTTGGGTGTCGGTTTGCTGTCAGGGAGTCTCGTCCTTGTCTTCTTCGGATCAGCGCGAGGATTCCCGAGCAGAATTGGTGTGCGGGAGGGCTTGGGGCAACTCGGCATCGAGATCGACGATGTAACGGTGGCTGACTACCAGTCGTGGGGCGCCCGGCAGTTCGACTGCACCACTTTCGATGGTGACTTCCTCCGTGTTCGCGCGTACGGCAGAGATGCCGAGAATTCCCAAACCATCACGCGGTGGTGGCGATCGGTCTGGTATCGCGATTCCGGCCCAGCACTTACCTCTAGCCGTCTCCACATGGTTGAACATCAGGCCCTGCTCACCATTGAGGCGCAACGCGTAGGAGTGTCAGTACAGGACGTACTCGCCGTTGGGGAGCCAACGGATGAGACCGCCTTCCTTGCACTGAGCGCCAGAGGCACTCCGATTCGCGATCTTGGTGACGGTGAGGTTGGCGACGATGTGCTGACAAATCTTTGGGAGTCGGTTGGCCTTCTGCACCAGCATGGGATCTCCCACGGCCGACTCAATGAGAACGCAATTCGAATCGATGGATCACATGCCGTCCTCGAGAACTTCCACGCTGCATCAACAGTTGCGCCCGACGATCGGATTCAGGGAGACGTAACCGAGCTGTTGGCGTCACTGTCCAATCGCTTCGGAGCCGAGAGGGCTGTCGCGGTGGCGAGAGATGGTCTTGGTAACGAGGCGCTCATTGAGGCCCTGCCTTACATGCAACGATCGGCCGTCAGCACGGAGGGGCGGAAGCTTCTCCCATCGAAAAAGGTGTTCTTCGTCGGTATTCGCGAGGAGGTTGCTGCCCAGACTGGAGTCGAGCTTCCGAAGCCAGCCCAACTGACTCGCATCAGCTGGCGAAGCATCTTCATGTTTGGTCTCACCGCTCTTGCAGCGTACGCACTAGTTGGGGCGCTCGTTGGCATCGACTTCGTGGCCGTGTGGGAGGAGCTCCAGAGTGCAAAATGGGGTTGGATATTCGTGGCCCTGATCTTTGCAACGGCCACACTCTTCTCTGACGCGTTCACGATGATGGCTGCTGTATCAGCTCCGATTCCGCTTCGGCCAACGGTGCAACTTCAATCCTCGATCAAGTTTATACAGCTTGCTATTGGTGGCGCGGCCGGGAGAATGGCGACGAACGTCGCGTACCTCCGCAAGTTCGGTGTTTCCGCTGCGGCGTCGGTGACACAGGGCGGTGTGGATAGCCTGACAGGCTTCATCATCCAGATAGCGATTCTTGTCCTGGCAATCGTCTTCGGAAACTTCGACCTGATACCTGACGATGCAAGTGTGGATATCGAATGGGTACTCGTGCTCGGCTTGCTGCTATTCGCAATCATTGTCTCTGCACTGATGTTCCGCTTCGTTCCAGCGATTCGCAACAAAGTGATACCTCCTGCCAAACAGATGTGGGATGGCTTGAGGGAACTTGCCGCTGATCCATCGCGCCTCGTAAGGCTCTTCGGAGCGAACCTTGCAAGCCAACTCCTCTTCGGCTTCTCACTCTGGCTCACAGCGCTCGCTTTCGGCTGGGTCCTGCCCTACATGTCGGTCGTCGTGATATATGTGGCGATGGCACTACTCAGCGGGATCTTGCCAATACCAGGCGGTGTTGGTGTGTCCGAGGCGGTTCTCACCGCGGGACTCGTCGCAATCGGTGTTGATGAGTCGGCCGCGTTTGCCATAGCGGTCACATTCCGTGTGCTTTCCGCCTACCTGCCGCCTGTCTGGGGCTGGTTCTCCCTCCAATGGTTGCAGCGCAACGAGTACCTGTGACGAGTTCCGACGGTGGAGGCGAGGGCGACAGAAAGCGCTCGGTTCTCGTTGAGGCCGGAACAGAGTTCATGGCAGATCGCGCGATTCGTCTCGGCGCAGGACTTGCGTACTACGGACTGGTGACGCTCGCCCCGCTACTGGTGCTCCTTCTCGGCATTGGCGGCCTGCTCGTCGGCGAGGAGGCAGGGAACGGGCAGTTGGCCGAGTACCTCAATCAGTGGTTCGGTGCCGATGTAGCACAAGCCTTCGCTGAGATGATTGTGGCGCTGGATGTCAGCGGCAGTTTTGCAAGCCTTACGGCCGCCAGTCTGGTCCTGCTGGTCTTTACCGCATCGGTGTTGTTCGTTGCATGGAAGGATGCTCTCAACGTCGTGTGGGGGGTGGAGTACCGTCCAAACGTGAGGACGACCCTCGGCAGGCGTCTCTTCGGCATCGCCTCTGTGGCTGCCCTCGCAGCTGCTCTTGTGGCGATATTTGTTGTCGAGGCACTTCTTGGGATGATGCCGGGGCTGCTGCCGGGTGAGCCGGTTGTCGACATGGCTCTCACGATTGTCATATCGATCGTGCCGATCATTCTTGGGGGCTTGCTACTGGGTGCGTCGTACAGATATGGGACCGATGGTTCAGTGACATGGAGGGCCGTGTGGCCGGGAACGATACTCACGATGGTTCTGCTGATTGTTCTGTCGTGGGGCTACGGCCGTTACGCTGGATATGCAGGAGCGTCGGTGGCGGCAGTCGCCTCTTCTGCGATTCTCCTTCTCGTTCTCGTCTACTTTATGGCCCAGGTGTTGCTCTATGGAGCAGAGATCATCACGGTCATGTCTCGTCGAGTTCAGATCTGAGCGGTCAGGGTCCTTGCAATTGACTTATCCAAGGCGTCAACAAGCCTGACGTCATCGGCGTCTCTTCCGAGAGCAATATTGATACCTGGGGAGAGAAGCGCGTTGGAAAGCAGCATGGCCACTACGGTGCCCGCTTGTGTGATGGGATCGTCCGACTGGCTGGTAGCGAGGGTCGCGACGAGGCGCTGGAGGAACGGATGGCCGCCCATTTCTTGTGTGATCGACCGACCTTCCAGTACAAGCCATGCAAGGATTCGAACGAACGCGGGTCGGTTACGTAGCGAAATGCTCACGCCGGCAGCCATCTCGCCTGGGTCTGTCGTGCCCGCTGCCAGGGCATCCATGTCAGATGCAATCGAGCGGAGAGTCGCCAGAATGAGCTCATCCTTCGAATCGAAGTAGAAGTAGAGGAGG
>JAMBLH010000320.1 GCA_023336875.1 Actinomycetes bacterium | reverse complement strand
CGCGCCGTTGCGATGAGTTCCATCGCACGCGTGATCTTCATCGTCGATTCGACGCTTCGGATGCGTCGGCGAATCTGGCGAACTTCGGCGGATGCCACGGTGTGCTAGGCCTCCCCAACCTGAGTGTTGGCTCGGTCGTTACGCATTGCCTTGGCTGCCTGGTCCTCGGACACGGCCACACGAGCAGCATCTGCTGCCGTTGCACCGCCCGGGGTCCACACGTCCTTGAATGCGTCGATCAGACCTGTAAGTTCCTCCTCAGGCAGGTCACCGGTGTCGGCAATGGCTGACAACACGGAACCGTAACGGGCACGTGCGAACTCGCGAAGCTCCGACTCGAACGAAGAGATATCGGCTGGTTCCACGTCATCCATAAGCCCGGTGGTCACCGCAAAGATGACGAGCACCTGCTCCTCGACGGGGACAGGCTGGTACTGGCCCTGCTTGAGGACCTCGACAACCCTGCGGCCACGGTCGAGCTGAGCGAGCGATACCGCATCGAGTTCTGAACCGAACTCTGCGAATGCTTCGAGTTCACGGAACTGGGCAAGGTTCAAACGCAGTGGGCCTGCGACCTTGCGCATCGCCTTCACTTGTGCTGCGCCACCGACACGTGACACCGAGATGCCTGCGTTGATGGCAGGGCGGACACCGGAGAAGAACAGGTCAGTCTCCAGGAAGATCTGCCCGTCCGTGATCGAGATCACGTTCGTTGGGATGTACGCCGAAACGTCACCAGCTTTGGTTTCGATGATCGGGAGACCGGTGAGCGACCCTCCACCAAGTTCCTCGGACATACGTGCACAACGCTCGAGGAGTCGGCTGTGCAGGTAGAACACATCGCCAGGATACGCCTCACGTCCTGGAGGCCGGCGAAGCAGCAGCGAGATCTCACGGTAGGCGATTGCCTGTTTCGTGAGGTCATCGAAGATCACCAGGGCGTCCTCGCCCTTGTACATCCAGTGCTGCCCGATGGCAGACCCAGCGTATGGTGCATACATCTGGAGAGCAGCAGAGTCGCCAGCCGAAGCGTTGACAACGACCGTGTACTCCATGGCTCCAGCCTGGTCGAGCGTGTCGACGACTTCGGCGACGGTCGAGTTCTTCTGCCCGATCGCCACGTAGATGCACTTGACCCCAAGGCCCTTCTGGGCAAGGATCGTGTCAACGACGATCGCTGTTTTCCCTGTTTGGCGGTCACCGATGATCAACTGGCGCTGGCCACGGCCGATCGGTGTCATGGCATCGATCGCCTTAAGGCCGGTCTGAAGCGGTTCTGACACCGGCTGGCGTTCGACAACAGAAGGAGCCTGGGTCTCGAGCAGACGGTTCTCCGTTGCGTTGAGGTCGCCTTTGCCATCGATCGGGTTGCCGAGCGGGTCGACCACACGGCCGAGCAGTTCGTCACCCACAGGGATGGAAAGCACACGGCCCGTCGAACGGACCTCGTTGCCCTCTTCGATGCCGGAAGCATCACCCAGGATGACGGTTCCGATGGAATCCTCGTCCAGGTTGAGGGCTACACCGAGCAGCCCACCGGGGAATTCGAGGAGTTCGGAAGCCATGGCGTTCGGGAGGCCTGCAACACGTGCAACGCCGTCACCAACGGACAACACATAGCCCATCGTTTCAGATTCAAGTGAGGGCGACCAGCCCTCGAGATTGGACCGGAGCGCAGCAGCGATATCCCCGGTGTCGAGTGTGAGTTCAGCCATCGTGCATCAGCCCCATTGCTCTCGAAGCTCGGCGAAACGGTTCTGAACCGATCCGTCGAGCACGGTGTCTCCGACCTTCGTGACCACGCCGCCGATGACGGAGGGGTCGACTATGACCTTTACCTGGACCCGCT
>JAMBLH010000319.1 GCA_023336875.1 Actinomycetes bacterium | reverse complement strand
ACCCACGACAAACGGATTAACAGTCCGTTGCTCTGCCAACTGAGCTACCCCGGAAGGTGCGCGCCGCATGGGCGAACGGCGCAGAGGTTACCAGCGCACCAAACCAACTCCCCTCGTCCACTTAGGTATCCACGGTGTGCCAGAATCGCAATATGAAGTTCCGACTTGGCCTCATCATTGGTCTCATCATCGGGTTCCTTGCAGGAGCCAGAGCAGGCAGAGAGCGCTATGACCAGATTGTCGCTGCATACAACAAGGCACGCTCGAACGAGCAGGTTCGCGAGGTGACCGAACTCGCAGAACGTTCAACACGCGGGACGCGTGCTGCTGCCGGGCGTGGGATGGTATCTGTAGCTGACGGTGTCAGGGCGAAAGCCGCTCGCTGATCAGCCATTCTCGAGATAGCCGTCGAGCTGTTTCGCACGCGCCGGCTGTCTGAGCTTTGCCAGTGCCTTGTTCTCGATCTGTCGTATCCGTTCACGAGTCACCTCGAAATGCTTACCCACCTCTTCGAGCGTACGCACGCGACCGTCGTCGAGGCCGAAGCGCATGATGAGCACTTCTCGCTCACGGTCATTCAGCGCTTCGAGCGCGAGCGACAGGTACTCCTGGAGCAGCTTGAAGGCTGCCTCTTCTACTGGCACGTCGGCTCCAAGATCGGGAACGATGTCACCGATCGTTGCGTCATCCTGATCGCCGAGGGGCGTCTCGAGCGACAGTGGATCGAGCGCGATCCGTCGTAGTTCCGTCACCTTGTCTGACTCGATGTCGAGCTCAGCCGCGATCTCACTGATCGTTGGCTCTCGGCCAAGGTCCTGATGCAGCATGCGCTGCACAAGGGCAAGCTTGTTGATCGTCTCGACCATGTGCACAGGTACGCGAATCGTCCTCGCCTGGTCGGCAAGTGCCCTCGTCACTGCCTGGCGAATCCACCACGTTGCATAGGTGGAGAACTTGAATCCTTTGCGGTAGTCGAACTTCTCGACCGCGCGAATCAGACCAAGGTTGCCCTCCTGGATGAGATCGAGCAAGCCCATGCCGCGCCCGACGTACTTCTTGGCGATCGAAACGACCAGACGTAGATTCGACTCGACGAGGCGCTTCCTCGCCCTGTCTGCAAGACGCGCCTGGCGCTCAAGGATGACGCGCTCAGCAACCGTGTGCTCCAACGCGGAATCAAGCATTTCCTCCGCATTGACACCCGCCTCGACCTGCATGGAGAGTTCGACCTCCTGCTGCGTCGTGAGCAGCGGGAAGCGTCCGATTTCCTGGAGGTACATCCGAACGGGGTCAGACACGTGCACGAGCTCATCATTCGTCATGGCCGTGTCTGAGAGAGCATCCTCAGAGCTCTCGCGAACATCGAGGCCGTCTTCCATGAGCGTGAGCGTGACCAGCTCGAATGAATCCGCAGGAGCGTTCGTATCCTCGAGTTCCTGTTGGATCTCACCAACCATGATGAACCCACGCTGGCGGCAACGAGCGCGAAGCAGTTCTATGACCTCTGCAACTACATCACTCACTCGATCACTCGTTTCTTCCGCTTCTCCTGCTCCAACGCTACCAAACGGTTGAGCAGTTCCGAATACCCCTGTTCATCGGAATCCCGATCGATGGTCTGGAGCGTTCTGGTAATGCTTGAGATTTCACCATCTAAGCGAAAAACATCCAACTTTGCCACCAGTTCCGCCGGATCAGCCACCGGACGCACATCGAGAGCAAGTCGGCGGAGCACTTCTGCTTGGGGCGACTCATCCGAACCGATCGCTGCACCAAGGTCCGGTGTTGTGCCAGGCTCCAGGCTCTCAAGAACCGACCGCACCGTGGGAAACGCCTCGGATGTCTCCGGATCTGAGAACAAGGACTCGCTGATTTCAAGACCGCTCAGCCGAACATCGTTGGCAAGCATGGTCCGAAGCAGCTCGAGCTCCGTCCTGTAGGTCGCCGTGTGCTCGATGGGAGGGGCTACATCGGGATCAGGCTGAGGATTGCGTTGGGAAGAACCCGAGCGGCGGCGCACGTCCCGGATCGCCTGCTCGACAAAGCTTGTATCCACACCCGTCATTCGCGAAACGCCATTCGCGTACTCGTGTCTTGTGATAGCGTCCGGGTGCAGCGCAATGGCTGCTGCTGCTGCCTTCACGGCTTTGACTCGCGCCTCAGGTTCGTCAAGGTCGAATCTCGCAAGCTCTGCGTCGATGCGAACCTGGAGCAGCGGGAGCGATTCGGCAACAGCACTCTGTAGTGACTCGATGCCGCCGTCCGCCACAACATCTGCAGGATCCTTTCCCTCCGGAAGCACGGCAACCCGCAGGTCGAGATCGCCGGGCACTGAGCGCTCAAAGCCTCGCAGTGCTGCACCAGCGCCAGCTTCGTCAGCGTCGAACGCAAGCACCACACGTTCCGAGAAGCGCCTCAGAAGGTCGAGATGGTCCTCGCCGAGCGCGGTTCCGCAGGTCGCAACAGCGATCGGCATGTCGGCGACGTGCATCGCAATCACATCCGTGTAGCCCTCGACGACAACCGATGTGTCTCGGCGAACAATGTCCGATTTTGCCCAGTTGAGGCCGTAGAGAAGCCTCGACTTGTGATAAATAGCTGTCTCGGGCGTGTTTAGGTACTTCGGGCCATCCCCGTCAAGGATCCGCGCCCCAAAGCCAACAGCATCGCCGCGTAGATCGAAGATGGGAAACATCACTCGACCTCGGAAGCGATCAACGACGCCACCACGCTTGGTGCCGCTGGCCAGCCCTGCTGTTTGCATGGTGTCGTCCCTGATACCCCGATCTCTGAGGTGGCGCACCAGCTCCTCCCAGCCCTCTGGCGAGTAGCCGAGCGAGAAGTGATCGACAACGTCACCGTCGTAGCCCCTAGAACGGAGATAGCTGCGCGCAGAGCCGGCATCAGGCGCCGCCTTGAGGCGGTTCGTGTAGAACTCAACGGCGATGGACGTTGCCTCGACAAATTTCTCGCGTTGACTCCTTCGTTTCGCCGCAGCGGGATCGATGGTCAACGTCACACCCGCTCGTCGCGCAAGAAGCTCAAGTGCACCCGAGAAGTCGACCGCCTGGGTCTCCTGAACCCACCGGAACACATCACCGCTCTTCCCACAGCCAAAGCAGTGGTACAGACCCCTCGCACCGTCAATGGAGAGTGAAGGCGTCTTCTCCGAGTGAAAAGGACACACTGCCATGGTGGAGCGCCCGGAGCGCTTCACTTTGGTCACCTCTGCTGCGAGTTCGACAAGGTCGGTTTTCTCGCGAACGAGGTCAATGTCATCGCGGGAGTAGGCCACGCACCGACGATAGCGAACATGAGAGAGTCCAGGATCGAGAATCCAGCGCCGAGAGCTACGCCGGTAGCCGCTCCTGGAGGTACGCTGCGAGGCTCTCGATCGGGATGCGGTCCTGGGCCATGGTGTCGCGATCGCGAACAGTCACCTGGTCATCCTCGAGCGTGTCGAAATCGACCGTCACGCAGTAGGGCGTCCCTATCTCGTCCTGTCGCCGATACCTGCGGCCGATCGACTGGGTGACGTCGACCTCGATCTGCCATCTGTCGCGCAGCATGTCCGCTACTTCCTTCGTCACTT
>JAMBLH010000318.1 GCA_023336875.1 Actinomycetes bacterium | reverse complement strand
GTCGTCAAGTGAGCCGTACTCACTTCGCACACCTTTGAGGTCGGTAACGTCGTAGCCGCCGTCTCTCATCGGTGAGGGGAGGACGGGGAGTATCCATAGTGCGGTAATTCCGAGCCATTGGAGGTACTCGAGGCGTTTCGTGAGTCCCGCTAGGTCACCAAAGCCGTCCTGGTTGCTGTCCTCGAACGAGTGAACAGCAACCTCGTACAGAACGGCCGTCTGATACCACGGTGCATCTGCGACCGTCACGATCGCTTGAATAGTCGCCTGAGGAGGAACATCGCCACAACGGCACCGGCACCGAACGCAGCCGCCGATCGCGCATCGACCTTGACATCGGGTGAACCTTCGATCGTCCCAGCAAGGAGCACTCCAATTACGCTCTCCTTTGCATTGACGGTGTCCGTGACCATGAATGCGTTTCGCGAGTTTCTCAACTTCGCCGTTTCGGCACTGATGAATGCTGCAGCACTGTTGTCCAGATCGACCCTCTCCGCACTGACAGCAAAAGCACCGCCCTGGGATACCGAAACGTCCCTGGCCTCGACGCTCTGCACGCCTCCCTGGCTGACTGTGACCGTGTCCGCTTTCACCAGGGCTGCACCGGCCTGCTTGATCTCGACGGTGTCTGCCACGACCTCTTCAATGATTTCGAACTCGGGTGTGTCTGGTGTCATGAATCTCCGATCGGGTGACCTCAACGGTAGCCAACGTCTGGCGCGTGTTGATCAACCGATTGTTGTTGGATGACTCGAGGCTGTCACGCCTGTCGGCCCACTCGCGAATCGATGAACCGCAGCCAGTTCCGCAGTTCGACCTCTCGGATCTGCGGGTCGATTATGTCGTCGCCGATCTCAAGGTCCTCCCTGAGTTCTGCTGATTCGGGATTCTCGGACAGCTCGATCATCTTTGCTGCATGGATAGCAACGGCTGTCTCATCTGGGAACCAGCCCTCATTCACAAGTGCAGCAGCCCTCGCTGCGATGAGGCGACCCATCTCGTACAGGTTGTACTCGGGGTGGTACTGCGTTGTCCAGAACGCCGCGTCTCCCAGCTCGATGATGGCTGCCTGAACGGGTGTGTGTGCGTTGGTGGCAAGCAGCGGTGTGCGGTCCGGCAGGCGTGTGACCTCATCGAGATGCATGATGAACCCGTCGAACCTTGGTGGTTTCCCCTCGTGCATCGGTGATGCCTGGGCATCCTCGGTGAGAGTGATCTCCCTTGCAATTCCCCATTCGCGCCCGTTCGGGTTCGCTTCGACCGTGCCTCCGGCCACCTGAGACGCGAGCTGGAGACCCCAGCAGCTGCCCCAGCTTGCGGCGCCGCGCTCCATCAGCTCACGCGCGAAGGTGATCTGGGACGAAACATGTGGATCGTCAGTGTGGTAGACGGTGAGATCCGAACCCGTCCAGATGAATCCGTCGAAGTCCTCGATGGCGGCGCCCTCCGGCAGCGAAAAATCCGGGTCGGCGACGAATACGACCTCGGTGGTTGCGTTGGGGGCCTCGCGGGAGAGGAAGTCCTTGAACATGTCGTTCGGGTGGCCAACGTCTGAACGATCGAAGTTGTCGCGACTCGTTTCTGGGTAGCAGTTGACGATGCAGAACCGGTGTGGCGCTGTGGTCGTGGGCGACGTTGTCATCATGCTCCTT